>NZ_JBAKAS010000004.1:0-268356 GCF_038155025.1 Marinomonas sp. TI.3.20
CACTTCTCTTTATAAACAAAAAGAGAAAGTGGCGTCCCGTAGGGGGTTCGAACCCCTGTTACCGCCGTGAAAGGGCGGTGTCCTAGGCCTCTAGACGAACGGGACACAATTAGCTTTTTTAGTGCTACAACTATTTATCATGACACTTTGTCAGTCACATCCTCTATTAAGAAGATGGAGCGGGAAACGAGGCTCGAACTCGCGACCCCAACCTTGGCAAGGTTGTGCTCTACCACTGAGCTATTCCCGCATTATGTACACCCTACTCTTTATTCGCATAAAGCAGTGAATGACAGCATTGCTTAACTTCACGTTTCAATACACTTCTCTTTATAAACAAAAAGAGAAAGTGGCGTCCCGTAGGGGGTTCGAACCCCTGTTACCGCCGTGAAAGGGCGGTGTCCTAGGCCTCTAGACGAACGGGACACAATTAGCTTTTTTAGTGCTATAACTATTTACCATGACACTTTGTCAGTCACATCCTCTATTAAGAAGATGGAGCGGGAAACGAGGCTCGAACTCGCGACCCCAACCTTGGCAAGGTTGTGCTCTACCACTGAGCTATTCCCGCAAAACACTTTTCACAATCAAGCTTTTCAAAGTAAACTAACCGTCCGTTTGAAAGGATGGCGTCCCGTAGGGGGTTCGAACCCCTGTTACCGCCGTGAAAGGGCGGTGTCCTAGGCCTCTAGACGAACGGGACAACGTTTTAAACTTGCTGTGTGAGCGGGTGCGTATATTACTGTTACTATTCTGAAAATCAACAGTTTTTTTAATTTATCTGTTAAGTTAAGCTAACAACAACTTGTTTTACAAAGACATTGTCTAATTTGGAGCCACTTATGTTTAAAGTTCGCCTTTTATTACCTTTATCCTTCGCAACTGTTTTGCTCGCTGGTTGTACAACAACACACTACATTCAAATCGAACCAACGGCATCAGTAAAGGAAGCTCACTTACAAAATGACAGAGCAATCAAAGTCACCACCAGCACGCAATTAGGTAATCATATAGGTGCTATCAAAACCGGATTAAATGAGCGAGCAGATATATTCACCACTAACGATGTCAAAGAAAGCGTCAATAAAAGTATTATCAATGGATTAACGCAATTAGGCTTCACACCAGATCAAGGCGTTTATCCACCAGCCGAGCTTAATGTTGTCATTACAAAGATGAGCTATACAACACAAGCAAAGAGCATCAAAACAACGGCCACACTTAATTTTCAATTAACCGCTACGGTAAATGCTAAAGGACAAACCTATAAAGCAAACTTTGGTTCTCAGAAAGTGGAGCAATACGGCACCCTTCCTTATCAAAGCGCCGTTCAAAATGACATGAACGAGTTAGCCAGCAAAACAGTTAACCGCCTGCTAAATGATCAAAATATTATAGCGCTGCTTAAAAAGTAGTTTTTAGATAAAAAAAGGCGCTCATCATGAGCGCCTTCTTATATACAACCATATTTCACTCCGATGTTTAACTCTCCTCTTCTTTAAAGAGTAAAGACGCAGAGTTAATGCAGTAACGCAGCCCTGTCGGTGGCGGGCCATCCTCGAAAACATGCCCTAGGTGTGCATCACATGTCGCACAAACGACTTCTGTTCTCTGCATTCGCCAAGAATTATCACTACGCTCTTCGATATTTTCCAAATGGCCACTTGAAAAGCTTGGCCAACCACAACTTGCATTAAATTTTTCGCCCGAATCAAACAACAAGCTACCACAACAACGACAACGATATTCCCCAGGCTCATAGAACTTATCGTACTTACCGGTATGGGGACGCTCTGTTCCTTTTAATCTAACAATATTAAAAACTTCCTCTGGAAGCTCTTCACGCCATTCATCTTCAGACTTAATGACTTTTTTATTACTATCTTTATCACTCATCTTGAATGCTCCAAAGTAAGGTGTAGAGTTAGTATATTCGCCTACCCCCCTGTTATAACAAGGAAATCCAGTGCAAATTCGCAAATCCAATAAATTGGCAAACATCTGCTATGAAATTCGCGGGCCTGTTTTAAAAGAAGCCATGCGCATGGAAGAAGAAGGCCAACGCATACTTAAACTCAATATCGGCAACCCTGCAACGTTCGGTTTCGAAGCGCCCGATGAGATTTTAGTCGACGTTATTCGCAACTTACCTACAGCACAAGGCTACTGCGAATCAAAAGGACTTTATTCTGCTAGAAAAGCCGTCATGCAAAAATACCAAGCCCTCGGCGTGAAATCAGCCGATGTGAACAGTGTCTGGATGGGGAATGGTGTTAGCGAACTTATTGTTATGGCCATGCAAGCATTATTAAATGACGGTGATGAAATACTTATACCCGCCCCTGATTACCCGTTATGGACCGCTGCTGCCACATTATCTGGCGGATACGTAAAACACTACCATTGTGATGAAGGTGCTGGGTGGCAACCAGATATACAGGATATTCGCTCGAAAATATCAAATAAAACTAAAGCCATTGTCATTATAAATCCAAACAATCCAACCGGTGCCGTGTACGAAAAAGGTATTTTAGACGCCATCATTGATATTGCCGAAGAGCACAAACTGCTCATTTTCTCTGATGAAATTTATGACAAAATCCTTTATGACGGCGCGCAACACATCCCTACAAGCACGCTCACAGAAGGTCGTATGCCTTGCGTTACTTTTGGTGGATTATCTAAAGTCTATCGCACCGCTGGTTTTCGTTCGGGCTGGATGGCAATAACAGGGGATAAAAGTGGCATCAGTGATTATATTGATGGGTTAGATATTCTTAGCTCCATGCGTCTGTGTGCGAATGTGCCTGCCCAACACGCCGTTCAAACCGCTCTTGGTGGCTACCAAAGCATTAACGACCTAATCATCCCTGGCGGGCGCTTCTATGAACAGCGCGCGGTGGCTTGGGAGGCGCTCGACGCTATTCCAGGCGTAAGTTGCCATAAACCCGAAGGCGCGCTGTACCTTTTCCCTAAACTTGATCCTAGTATGTATAAAATAACAGACGATATGAATCTAGTATTACGTTTCTTACAAGAAGAAAAAGTACTCATTGTTCAAGGCACTGGCTTTAATTGGCCTACACCCGACCATGTGCGCTTTGTCTTTCTGCCCCATGTTGAAGACTTGACACCTGCTATGGAGCGCTTTGACGCCTTCCTAGGACGATTAAGAAAACGCTAACACGCCGCTTGTAATTGAACTTTATGCCACTATCATGCTCCTAACAGTATTTCTAGGAGCATGAGCATGCGCATCATTCTATTTTTGTTGACCAACATCGCCGTTATGGTGGTTGCGGGGATTATTCTCAGCCTATTAGGCGTAAACGGCTATATGACAAGTAATGGGCTGAACTTCTCTTCCTTGCTCATTTTTTGTGGTGTCTTTGGTTTTACTGGCAGCATCATTTCACTGCTACTTTCCAAATTCATGGCTAAGCGTGGTACTGGTGCTGTTATTATCAAGCAACCTAGTAATCACAAAGAAGTTTGGCTGATTAATACAGTCACTGAACTTGCACGTGAAGCTGGAATTAAAACACCTGAAGTCGCTATCTTCCCTTCTCATGATGCCAATGCGTTCGCGACAGGCTGGAATAAAAACGATGCGCTCGTTGCCGTTTCTAGCGGCATGATGGATCGTTTCCCACCCGACGAGATCAAAGCAGTAATGGCTCATGAAATAGGCCATGTAGCCAATGGCGATATGATAACACTGAGTCTAATACAAGGTGTAGTAAACACCTTCGTTATGTTCTTTGCTCGTATCGCTGCCTACGCGGTTGATCAATTCCTACGCAAAAATGATGATGAAGGATCTGTCGGATGGGGTTATTACATTGCCACATTTATTTTTGAAATCATCTTTGGCATTCTAGCCTCAGTGATTGTGATGTGGTTCTCACGTTTTCGTGAATTTAGGGCAGACGAAGCCGGCGCTAAGTTTGCTGGCAAGGGCGCAATGATTGCTGCGCTGGCAAGATTGCAGCAAGAGCATGAAGAAAGTCATATGCCTGATTCCATGATGGCCTTCGGCATTAACAGAGGCAAGAAGCCAACGTTAGGTGAATTGTTCTCAAGTCACCCACCCATTGAAAAGCGCATTCAAGCCCTACAGGCACTGTAAGCGTTAACTATATAGCCAAGTACATTTGTCGAACCACAAAAAAACCAGCTAACTAGCTGGTTTTTTTACGCATATATAAATGGCGGTTTTGACGAAAAATATGCTCTAGAAAAAGCTTAACGAGCTTTTTTCTTGTGATTCTCTAAAATAAAGGCCGTTAATGGAATGACAGTTTCTTTATTTAGATCCTCAAACCTAAGCCCATAAACATAGAAATATTCTGAGTCCATTCTCGATAAGAAATCATTGTCGACAAGGGTTGCTTGCAATTGCTCGAGCATCTGAATTTCCTGTGAGCGAATTTCACAACTAATCTTAAAAAAGTGATTGTAACCGCTAATTTCTACATTCATTGCTAATCGCATTTTTTGCTTTACGGCACCAAAATCCTCTTTAGAAATCAACTTAGCGCCGCCCGCACTCATATCAACAATAATCCCAGAAGTGGCCTCGGGGATTGTATTCAGGGACTGATTCGGCTCAAGACTACAAATAAGCCTTGTTTCTACGCGAACCGTTTCTCGAACAACAGATGTTTCCACATAGGCAGGATAAGACAAATGAAGATGTGCCGCTGGCTCAAGATAGCTTTTAGCAACACGACTAGAGAAAGCACATACCGCCGTGCCGAGCATCAATCTAACATTGACCGCCTGCCCTTCACGTACAAATATTTTACGCCCTTTAGATGTAGGGCAAGAGACAATCAAAGATCGCCCAGGAATTGCCCCAAGCACTTTCACCATATGTCTTGCTGGAGGCGTAATAAATTCCAATTGAACGATCGTACCAATCGGTACATCTAGATCACCTAAGTCAACCTGTATAACGCCAGCCATCAGCAGCCCATTTTTTTGTTAAAATTATTATTTCACTTTAAAGCCAATGGCTTGCAGTGTTTTAATTGCAGCTTGCCCATCGTTAAGAATAACACAAGTATTAAACTCATCTCTTTCGACATAATGTTTTCTAAGCCAGTCAAATGTTGACTGATCCGCATTACCACGAAATTTACCACGCAGCCTAGCGTCGTCTCTAGCAACATCATAAATGGCATGCATCGAGCGAGCCAGCAACTCTTCGGTTATCAGATCTTCTTTTATATTGATGGATCGTATTCGCCCATCTGTAACCGCATCGTTAAGGCTAAGGTATTCAGTAAAGCCGAAATGCTCACAAAAAGCCTTATAAACCATCCAAGTACCCTTTTCGCGCCCTTGCTTACTGTAACCCGCAATATGCGGTGTCGCAATATCAACAATCGCTAATGTAGCTAAATCGATAATAGGCTCACCGTGCCATACGTCGAGTACCAAATTAAGATTGCCATTCAGTCTTGTATGAAGATCTTTCAGCGCTTGCTCATCAATGACACCGCCCCGCCCCGCACTGACTAAAGTTGTTCCTGCACACACACGCGCCAATAAACTCGCGTTAATCATACCTTCTGTTGGATGCGCTCCTGTTTTAGTTAATGGAGCGTGCAAAGAAACAACCTCACAACTTAATACGGCCTCTAACGAAACAAAGTTAGTCTGTGAGTTTTCTGAGTCCATTGCAGCGGCCTGCTTAAATGGATCATAAACACACACATTGCACCCTAACGCGACAAATCGATCATAAACAATTTTGCCAACGTTGCCGTAACCGATCACACCAATTTTTTTATGTAACCAAGTAAGTTCTTTGCTCAGGGACAAATACCCAAGCGCACTAAATACATAATCTGCTACCGCTTCTGCATTACAACCAGGCGCACTGGTAAAGGCGATATTTTGACGCGCAAGATAGTCTGTATCGATATGATCAACACCAATCGTAGCACTGCCCACAAACCGTACGGAGCTGCCTTCCAATAGCGCTTGATTTACCTTAGTGACTGAACGCACCAGCAGCGCATCAGCGTCTTTCACTTGAGCATTAGTCAGTGTCCTGCCATTCACCAATTCGACATCAGCAAAAGAAGAAAAAAGTTTTGCCACATTGGGCATATTTTCATCGGCTATTATTTTCATATTGTTTCTTTATAAAGTGATTGAAATCGGTATCAGGTAAGCGCTGGGCATGGAGATACTTGGCAAAAGTGAGCGCCCTTTCAGGTAGGCCAGAGCCAATATACTCAGCCACTTGACGAGAAACTTCTCGCTGAAAAGGTTTTGCGTCGTATTCGGGTAAAGCAAGATTGTCCACACTAACGCGAAAAGGCAGATTAGCCGCCCAGTGAAAAATACATTCAATTGCCTGAGGTTTAACTTCTACGCGCTCAAACAGCTTTTGCTGCTCCAGCGAACGCGAGTCGGTCTCATACCAGTAGCCATAATCTTCAAGTTGACGACGTTGCTTCCCCGCAAGGCACCAATGACTAATTTCATGCAATGCACTGGAAGGGTAATCAAATCGAAAATATAGAAAAGCGGGGGTATTTACATCCTTTGAGGGTACGTAAAGCGGCTCATCCGCATCGCCAATTAATTTGGTGTGGTAACTGGAAAGAAAGCAGGCGTCAAACGCATCAATCAGCTGTGTAGCAGTAAACAACGCTAATCCCCCAAAAAGACGGGATTATTACATATCTGTAAAAGTGGCGCTATGTAAACGCCACCGTCGCGACATTTACATAGCAGCTTTTACTGGTTAGCCGCGAAAGTACCCAGCAGGGACAAATGGCATTTTAGTTAATATAAGAGGAATGTTTTTACCTCGCACCAAAGCAAACAAAGGTTCTTCACTAGCAAGAGCCTCAGTTGACACATAGGCCATGACGATAGGCTGAGATAAAGAAGGAGAAAAACCACCGCTTGTTACCAACCCTTTTTCGTCGCCTGCTTGGTTAACAATTTGCACACCTTCGCGTACTGGCGCTTTACCATCGACCAAAAAGCCAACACGCTTACGAGCGGGTTTATTAGCAAACTGTGTCAAAATGATATCTGCACCGGTAAATCCCCCTTCGCGAGCGCCGCCTAAGCGACGAATAGGCTGAATCGCCCAATTCAAAGAGGCTTCAATAGGAGTCGTCGTGGTATCAATGTCATGACCGTAAAGACATAAACCCGCTTCTAGTCGTAAAGAGTCTCGTGCCCCCAAGCCAATCCATTCAACTTCTTCAAATGCCAACAAAGTCGCAGCAAAGGCTTCCGCTTGATCATTTGGCACAGAGACCTCATAACCATCTTCGCCAGTATAACCTGAACAACTCACCCACAACTCCACGCCTTGCCAATCAAACTTAAGGCTCTGCATAAACGTCATGTTGATCGCCTCTGGAATCAAACGAGCAAATACTGCTCGTGCTTTAGGGCCTTGGATCGCTAACAAAGCGCGATCATCTATTACTTCTACTTCGCACTCCGACAACGATGCTTTCAAATGAGCAATATCTTGGTCTTTACAAGCCGCGTTCACGACCACAAATAAATCGTCGCCCCAGTTGGCAAACATCAAATCGTCGGTAATGGTGCCTTCTTCCGTAGTGAACAAACCATAACGCTGCATATCCTCAGGCAAGCCCAAAACATCTACGGGTACAATTTTCTCAAACGCTTCTTTTACCTTATTACCTTTTAAAATCAACTGCCCCATGTGTGAAACATCGAACAAACCGGCATTTTCACGCACCCATAAATGCTCTTTTTTAACGCCTAGTGGGTATTGAACTGGCATCTCATAACCAGCAAACTCAACCATCCTGGCGTTCGCTGCAATGTGTTGTGCATAAAGAGAAGTACGTTTCATAAGATAAACCTTTGATTGGGTCGATGAGTGGAAGTTTCCGATTGGAAACAGATTATCTAAATTACAACCGAATTGACAAGTCATAAGGTCATTTAAATTTATAAAAAATCAAATTATGAGCGTTAAATTAACTAAAAACCTAAACAATCGGTCAAATATAATACTTATATTCTACCGTAAGATATTAAAATACATCTTTTCCAAATGTTTCCAATTGGAAACTTTTTCGATATGATACGAAAAATTGGCGCGAAGCAGACAATTATCGACGCTCTTAGAAAGATGATCTTTTTTCATCATCTTAAACTGCCCTAGTGTTATTATATAAAAGACTCTGCGTTTTTAATTGGGCAATACTGTTTATTTAAGAGGAATACACCATGGCAAATACCGAAGCCTTTTTCAGTCAATCTTTGGCTGATCGCGATCCAGAACTTTTCGCAACCCTTGTTGAAGAACAAGAGCGTCAAGAAACTGGTATCGAATTGATAGCTTCTGAAAACATTGTTTCTAAAGCTGTCTTGGAAGCTCAAGGCTCCGTACTAACGAATAAATACGCTGAAGGCTATCCTACTCGCCGTTACTACGGTGGTTGTGAAGCAGTCGACGTAACAGAACAACTTGCCATTGATCGCGCTAAACAATTGTTCAACTGTGAGTTTGTTAACGTTCAACCTCATTCTGGTGCTCAAGCGAACGGCGCAGTAATGCTTGCATTGCTACAGCCAGGCGACACCATCATGGGTATGACCTTGTCTTCAGGCGGTCATTTAACGCACGGTGCTGCGCCAGCGCAATCAGGCAAATGGTTCAATGCCGTACAATACGACGTTAACCCTGAAACCCTATTGATCGATTACGATGCGATTGAAGCACAAGCAATCGAATGCCAACCTAAAATGATCATCGCGGGTGGTTCTGCTATTCCTCGTGAAATCGATTTTAAACGTTTCCGCGAAATCGCAGACAAAGTCGGCGCTTACTTGTTCGTAGACATGGCTCACATTGCTGGCCTAGTAGCGACTGGAGTTCATCCATCGCCACTACCACACGCACACATAGTAACAACGACGACACACAAAACATTACGCGGCCCTCGTGGCGGCATGATATTGACCAATGACCTTGCTCTTGGCAAAAAAATCAACTCTGCTGTTTTCCCAGGCTACCAAGGTGGTCCATTGATGCACGTCATCGCGGGTAAAGCTGTAGCGTTTGGCGAAGCTCTGAAACCAGAATTCACTGACTACATCAAGCAAGTAGTCGCTAACGCAAAAACGTTGGCTGCTGTAATGATGGAACGCGGTTGTGATGTTGTTACTGGCGGTACGGATACTCACCTGATGCTGGTTGACCTGCGCCCTAAAGGCCTTAAAGGTAACGTTGCTGATCAAGCGCTTGAACGCGCGGGTATTACTTGTAACAAAAACGGCATTCCATTCGACACTGAAAAACCAATGGTGACTTCTGGTATCCGTCTAGGAACACCAGCCGCAACCTCTCGTGGTTTCGGCGAAGAAGAATTCCGCAAAGTGGGTCACTTAATCAGTGATGTTCTGGACGGCCTTGTGGGCAATCCAGACGGTAACCCAGAAGTTGAAGCTCGCGTTTTAGCTGAAGTTAAAGAACTTTGTAAGCGTTTTCCACTGTACCGCTAAAATCATCTACCCGAGGGCAACCCCCTCGGGTATTTTTTTAAAAAGAGGCATCATTCATGAACACAATTCCAGAAAATCTTAAATACGCTGACTCCCATGAGTGGGTTCTTGATAATGGAGACGGTACTGTCACTGTTGGCATTACAGATCACGCACAAGACCTTTTGGGCGATGTAGTTTATGTCGAATTACCTGAAGTAGGATTAGAAGTCACTGCGACTGAACAATTCTCTCTTGTTGAGTCTGTTAAAGCAGCCTCTGACATTTATGCACCAGTCTCAGGCGAAATCATTGAAGTGAATACTAACCTTGATGATGCACCAGAACTTATTAACGAATCACCTTTTGAAGGTGCTTGGATAGCGAAAATCAAGCTAGCTGAAGGCACAGACCTTAGCAAACTACTTGATGCTGATGGTTACGCTGCCACAATCGAATAACACAGTTCATTACTCTCTTGCTGAGCCCACAAGGCGCTAGCAAGAGAGCCTACTCCTTCATGTTTTCTTAATAGGTGATATAAATCATGACTTCGTGTATCCGTGATTTGCTAAGCAATGACGAATTTATCGCGCGCCATATTGGCCCAGACGATTCAGAACGTACCATCATGCTCAACACCATTGGCATTGATTCTCTTAACGCTTTGATTGAAAAAACCATTCCTCAAGCAATTCGCCAAGTAAACCTTGACCTTTCTGCTAAGCCTTCTAGTGAAAGCGATGCATTACGCCAGCTAAAAGTCATAGCGAGCCAAAACAAAGTAGCTCGTTCTTTTATTGGCATGGGATACCACGACACACTTGTGCCATCACCTATTTTAAGAAACTTACTAGAAAATCCTGGTTGGTACACAGCGTACACGCCTTACCAACCAGAAATATCTCAAGGTCGCTTGGAAGCACTACTTAACTTTCAACAAGTCATTATCGACCTAACGGGCATGGAAATCTCGAACGCCTCTTTGCTTGATGAAGCAACTGCCGCAGCTGAAGCCATGACGCTGATGAAGCGTTCTAACCGCAAAAAGAGCAATGCCCTGTTTGTTTCCGATCAACTATTACCTCAAACGATTGACGTGGTAAAAACCCGCGCCGAACTTCTAGACATAGACGTGATAGTGGATGCCAACGACAACCTTGCAAGTCATGATGTATTTGGGGCTATTTTCCAGTACCCAGGTATTAATGGTGAAGTAACCGATTTAACCGATCTTGTGGCACAAGCCCATGAACAAGGCGCATTAACCAGTATTGCCGTCGATATGCTTGCATTAGTATTATTGAAATCCCCTGGCGATATGGGTGCTGACATTGTATTCGGCAATACTCAGCGCTTTGGTGTTCCAATGGGCTTTGGTGGCCCTCACGCTGCCTTCTTAGCAACCAAAGACGCATTCAAACGCTCTATGCCGGGCCGCGTCATCGGTGTTTCCAAAGACAGCCACGGCAAACCTGCGTTACGCATGGCGATGCAGACTCGCGAGCAACACATTCGCCGCGAAAAAGCGACGTCGAACATTTGTACTGCTCAAGCCTTACTTGCCATGATGGCCGGTTTCTATGCGGTCTATCACGGCCCTGTAGGCTTGAAGAAAATCGCTTCTCGCGTAGCCGCTTATGCCAATTGCTTTGCAACAGCCTTACAAGCCAATGGCTTTACAACCAATGCCAACTACTTTGACATGGTCGTAGTAGACACCAATGAAAAAACCGCAGACATCATTGCTGCAACTCAGTCTAAATTAATAAACTTACACCACACGTCTGCAAGTCGTCTTTCTATCTCCTTTAGCGAGACAACCACCAGCGAAGATTTAATCGACCTTGCTGACTGTTTCGGCTTCTCTTTGTCTCAAGAAGACATTGACGCGACGGCGGCTAGCACAGGCTTTGATGCTGCACTATTACGCCAAGACGCTATTTTAACGCACCCAGTATTTAACTCTCACCATAGTGAGACTGAGTTGATGCGCTACATGCACCAACTTGAAGTGAAAGACATTGCGCTTAACCAAAGCATGATTCCGCTTGGCTCTTGCACGATGAAGCTGAACGCCGCGTCTGAAATGATTCCTGTGACTTGGGCAGAATTTGGTGGCATTCACCCGTTCGCACCAACGGAACAAGCCGCTGGCTACCACGCATTGCTTACTGAATTGATCGCTATGCTGTCAAAAGCAACAGGCTATGACACAGTATCATTGCAGCCTAACTCAGGTGCCCAAGGAGAATACGCGGGTCTTATCGCCATTGATAAGTACCACAAATCTCGTGGTGACCACGGTCGTAATATCTGTTTAATCCCAAGCTCTGCACACGGTACTAACCCTGCTTCTGCGGCATTGGCTGGTATGAAAGTCGTCATTGTAAAATGCGACGAAGATGGCAACATCGACCTTGTGGACCTCGCTGCCAAAGCAGAAAAACACGCAGCTGAACTAAGCTGCATCATGGCGACTTACCCATCCACACACGGTGTATTTGAAGAACACATCCGTGAAGTGTGTGACATAGTGCATAACTTTGGCGGTCAAGTGTACATCGATGGCGCCAACCTAAATGCCTTGGTAGGCATTGCGCCTCCTGGTGCGTTTGGTGGAGATGTGTCTCACCTTAACCTACACAAAACCTTCTGCATTCCACACGGTGGTGGCGGTCCTGGCATGGGGCCAATTGGTGTCAAATCTCACTTAGCGCCTTTCTTGCCGGGTCATGCTGTAGCACCTGTTATGGGCATGCAAGAGCAACATGGTGCTGTTTCTGCTGCGCCTTATGGCAGTGCAAGCATTCTTGTCATCACTTGGATGTACATCAAAATGATGGGCGACCAAGGGCTGCGTGATGCGACCTTTAATGCCATTTTGAATGCTAACTATATTGCCAAGCGCCTAGGCGAGCATTACCCAGTGCTGTACACAGGCAAAAATGGCACGGTTGCTCACGAATGTATTATCGACATTCGCCCGCTAAAAGCAGAGTCCGGCATTAGTGAAGAAGACATTGCAAAACGCTTAATGGATTTCGGCTTCCACGCTCCGACCATGTCTTTCCCTGTAGCGGGCACCTTGATGATCGAGCCAACGGAATCTGAAAATCTAGAAGAGCTAGATCGCTTCTGTGATTCGATGATTCAAATCCGCAACGAAATCAGCCGTGTACAAGATGGCGAATGGCCAGTGGAAGACAATCCATTGGTTAACGCACCACACACAGCAGACTCTTTGCTGGATATGGAATGGACTCACGCCTACTCTCGTAAAGACGCGGCCTACCCACTTCCTTGGATAAAAGCGCGCAAATACTGGCCACCAGTGGGCCGCATCGACAACGTTTACGGCGACCGTAACTTGTTCTGCGAATGCCCACCAATCGACAGCTACGAAGACTAAGTTGCTAACAATTAAATCGTTAGCTGTTAAGTCATTCGTCGTCACGGTATAAAACAAAAAGGCGACCCAGATTTGGGTCGCCTTTTTTAATGTTTATAAATTTAAAGGCATCTAGATTAATTGCGTTCGTTCTTGGTGGCACTTTTCTGTGTGTTTCTGTTCTTTTTTCAGCAATAACTGTTTTCGTTCTAACCCCCAGCGGTAGCCCCCTAAGCCACCGTCGCTTCGTAACACTCGATGACAAGGTATCAACACCCCGAGCAGGTTTTTTCCGCAGGCAGTGCCCACTGCCCGCACTGCGTTAGGGCTGTCGATGCGCTCTGCTACTTGCTTATAACTCATCACATCCCCTTCTTTAATGCTCAACAAAAATTGCCAGACTTTCATTTGAAAAGCCGTGCCTTTAATGTCTAACGGCAAATCCGGTCTAGGCGCACCAAGACTGACATGCTGATCTAGGGCTTCCATCCAGCGATCGAGCTCAGGACTTTCTTGTGCTGATGACAGCATCAATTCCGCATTAGGGTATTCCTTGTGCAGTGCCGTCACCAGCTCACTTTCAGTGTCGCCAAACTGAACACTACAGACCCCTTTATCCGTCGCTGCCATTATCATTAACCCCAGTGCTGTTTTACGGCACGCGTAGCTAATACGCTCTCCTTTACCACCAGTTCGATAAACCTTTGGGGTCATACCTATATGGCGATCTGCTTCGCCATAGACTCGACTAATAGAACCAAAACCCGCACCGTAAATGGCATCGGTTACCGCGTCACCGTTTTTAAGGGATTGCTTGAAACACCGCAAACGAACCGCATCTTGATACGCTTTTGGCGAAATAGAAAAAGCTTCTTTAAACAGCCTTTGCAATCTTGAGGCGGAGACACCAACAACCTCCGCCAAACTTGAAAGGGTTATCTTCTCATCAGAATGGGACTCAATATAGCGAGCGATTTCAACCAACTGGTCGGTACGAGTACCTTTATCGACAAAATAACAACGTTTGCAAGGTCGAAATCCGGCCAACATAGCAGCATCAATGTCCGCAAAAAAACGCACATTTTCAGGCTTAGCCGCCTTAGTCGGACAAGAGGGCAAGCAGAATACCCCTGTGGTGATCACACCATAAAGAAATTGCCCGTCAAAGGCTGGATCTCTTTCCGCTATGGCTTTTTTCATCTCAGTTTCTGAAGGCATTGGCATGATGGCTATCTCGATTAAACAATTGAACGGCTTAATAATTAAAGAATTGAGTTGAATCTATTGGTTACATTTCAGCATTTTTTAATCCGCGCAACCATCTGTTTATTGCTAACTTATTTGATTGCGTTGTCGGCCGAACAGAAAACGAGCAATATAGCGGAAAAGATCTGATCAAAAAAACAAAATACTGTATATTTATACAGTATTTAATAAAGCCCCACAAAAAGCCAAGTTTTACGAAGCCCTCCTTCCCAACCGCTTATGTGACGCACCCCAAAACATCAAAGTGACATTCGCATCAAAAAACCTTTGGTAACTCTTCCCATCTGGTTGTGTACGCTGGCGATAGGTACTCTCTCTTCATTGACCACTGAGCTGACACGCCTTGAGAGGCAAAGAAAACGTTGCCGAGGCCGCTGTGGTTTATTTTGTCCACGACGCCCATCAGGGCTTTTGAATTGGCCTTATTGGTTGATGGCCTAAAGAGATCTTCTTGAACGTCACCGTGTTCGTAGAAATCCGCAAGCATCACGCCAGCTTTTGCGTAGCGAAAGCCTTCTTTATAAAGTTGTTGAAAGATAGCATCGGTTACCTCTAATAAATTTCGTGTGTCGTCCGTTGGGCTGGGTAACTCTGCCGATTGAGTTTGTGAGTATTGCGGTTCACTGGGAATAAACGGACTGGTACGGACAAACACGCTGACCACGCGACAAAGGCGCCGCTCGCCTCGTAGCTTTTCGGCCGCTCTGGTGGTGTATTTGGCGATAGCCTCACGCAGCGCTTGCTTGTCTGTCACCTTGTGACCAAACGATCGACTACAAATGATTTGCTGCTTGGTTGGCCTTATACTTTCTAAATCCAAACAAGAGACACCATTCAATTCACGAACCGTGCGCTCGAGCACAACCGAGAATCCAGCTCGTATTTCTTTTGGGTTCGCATCGGCCAAGTCTAACGCAGTATGAATGCCCTTTGCTCTCAGCTTCTCAGTGGTCCGTCGACCAACACCCCACACATCACTCACATCGACCAGCGCCATCAATCGTCGTTGTCGGTCGCTATCCATCAAATTCACGACAGACCCAGTGGCAGGGTATTTTTTCGCGGCATAATTGGCTAGCTTTGCCAGTGTTTTAGTCGGCGCAATGCCAATACCCACCGCAATCCCTGTCCATTTGTCTACTTTGGCTTTTACCTGCCTCGCGAAGGTGAGTAAATCCACCACATGATCCACACCAGTTAAATCCATAAACGCCTCATCAATGGAATACACCTCCACTCGTAGCGCCTCTTCCTCAATGATCGTCATCACCCTATTCGATAAATCCGCGTACAAAGCGTAATTCGACGAAAAGCACACAATGCCGTGCTTTCTTATCTCGTCTTGAATCTGAAAGACCGGCACCGCCATTTTCAACCCCAGCGCTTTCACCTCCTTAGAACGCGCTACCACACAGCCGTCGTTATTCGATAACACCACCACAGGGGTATGTTTCAGATCGGGTCGAAACAGCTTCTCGCAACTCGCGTAGAAGTTATTGCAATCGACAAGCGCAAAGACAGTTTGCATTAATGACGATCATACTTACGAACCACACCCGCCACCACACCAAAGATTTCCAGCTCGGATTCCTCGGTAATAGGAATCGCCTTATAGGCCTTGTTCTTTGGGCGAAGCAATACGTTTGGCTTTAACTCCAGCATTTTTACCGTCATTTCCCCATGAATGCACGCGATCACAATATCCCCATGGCGCGCCGTTAACGACCGATCCACCACTAACACATCGCCCGACAGGATACCCACATCGATCATCGAATCCCCCTGAGCGCGCACGTAAAACGTCGCAGTTGGGTGAGCCACACAGAACTCATTTAAGTCTAAGGATTTTTCGACAAAGTCCTGAGCAGGCGATGGAAAACCCGCCGACACAGAATCCACATAAAGCGGAATTCGCACACTGTTACCAGCAATAAAAGAAGCAGACTCTGAAACACCAAGATAAGAAACACGCATAGGTCATCCTAAATACTGTATATATATACAGTATAGTTTCAGAGAAGACGAAAGACCAAGCGAATTTTTGTGAAAGGCAGGATTTCTGATGCTTCGGCGAGAAATGAGGCGCAATTAACTCTGTTGTCGATGTAGCGCAGCCCCAAGCCTTGAAAAATAGGCTTTAAAAGCAGCGCTTATGTGTTCACGCTGCTCACCTTGTGGGTAGAGTCCGGCTTTGGCTTCGTCTGAATAGCGACTGCCTTTCACAAGAAAACGACTTTGGGGCTTTTCATCTTCAATAAAGGCTTCAAAGGCTCTGGCGCACAATTCTTCTGGCTTGGCGTAATAGACAATATTTAATGTCTGGTCTGTTCGTTTCGAAGCATCAAACAGCGCACTTGGCGCGGTTCCCTGCGCATTGAGCATAATCACTTTAAAGCAATTTTCTAATAGTGTGTTTAGCGGATGAGGCTGCATCTTAGTCGCGGTTAACCAGTTGGATGAGGCAAAAGATTGCGCGCCCAAAACAGGAAACATTTTGTCCCCCATATAATGATCGAATGCGTGGTACCACTCGTGCGCGAGCGAACCCGCTCCGGCATTTTTTGCTAACGCTAACTGCCGTGTGGCTGGCATATAATGGGCCGCCACGCCGGGGCGTCCACCTTTACCAAATTGAAGCCCTAGGGTGCCACGCAATGAAATCAGTGTTTCAGGCCCCTGCAGCACGTCCATCAAGTCGCATAACGCTTGATAAAAATTCACTGCCGCTCGATCGCGCTCATCAGGTTTTACCCAGCGACCCATTTCAATACCACGAAAATCAAATTGACGACGAATCATCACAAAATTAGGCCGATCAAACTCCGAACTCATGTACAAACACCCAACATATTATGAAATATATCCCGCTAGATTATCACACCTAGCGCGCCCTCTCTCTTTTCTAACTCTCAGACTATTTCATTGATCTGACATAAAAAGATCATTTTGCTGTCACGAAAGCGTCATGGCCGACGTGATTTACTGCACCGGCAGTTATGAACCACTACTTTTGTGCTTTTTACTTTATTACGGGCAAACCCTGAATACAGAAAGGAATAATAACCATGAGTCAGTCAATTGATAACACCCGTCGCCGAATGCTGAGCTTTATGGCTGGCGCGCCATTGCTACCACTAGCTGGTGGCATGTTTAGCGCGAAAGCGTTTGCAGAAAACATGACAGAGGCGCCTTTATCTTCCGTCAGCTTTGTTCCTATGACAGCGCCCTCTCTTAGTAATCCCGCTGCCATGGCCACCGCTTACACCAACGCCGCCATGCAGTTGAAATTTGAAGATGGCTCTAGCCGCTTAGTGAAATTGGATTATCACGCTTTCTTTGTATCGGGTGACCGCGTGCCAGATGGTCAGGGCAATACACTCGTTGCGGGTGGTTATTATGATATCAATAATAAACCCATTACAGATCCTACTTTTAATAATCGTCAGTTCTTCTCTGACTGTCCCGATGGTTCTAGCCTACTGACCGTTAAAGACGCAAAGGTCGCTGGCGTATACGGCAACCACGTTTTTGCCGTGGTGCAGTTTGAATACACCAGTCGCGATGGCGCTGGCAATGAAATGTACGGTCGCCTACCTTCTCCTGTTGCCATCCTGACCTTGGATCAAAATCCAGAAACCGGTGAACTAAAGCTGGTTAAATACCACAACGTAGACACTTCAAACGTTGGCGGTTTGTGGATCACCTGTGGGGCGAGCTTGTCTCCTTGGGGCACCCACCTTTCCAGTGAAGAATATCAGCCAGATGCTTCAGACCCAGATAACAAACAATTCAAAGCCTACAGCAAAAATTTATTTGGCGATGAAAACAAAGCCAAACCTTACAACTACGGCCATATGCCAGAAGTTACCGTTAATAAAGACGGTACTGGCTCTGTCATAAAGCATTACTGCATGGGACGACTTTCTCACGAGCTTGTGCAAGTCATGCCAGATGAGCGCACCGTATTGATGGGTGACGATTTCACCAACAGCGGCTTGTTTATGTTTATTGCGGACAAACCACGCGACCTGTCAGCCGGTACATTGTACGCCGCAAAATGGCATCAAACGTCTGGCAAAGGACCGGGCGCAGGCAACCTAACGTGGATCAAGCTCGGCGAAGCAAACAGCGACGAAATCCAACGTCTTGTAGACGCCGGTATCAAATCAAGCGACATCATGGAAATCCATAAAAAAGACCCTAAAGACGCCAGCTTCACCAAGATTGGCTACAGCGGAAAAACCAACTGGGTAAAATTGAAACCTGGCATGGAAAAAGAAGCCGCTTTCCTAGAAACTCACCGCTATGCGGCTTTGATTGGCGCGTCTCTAGGCTTCACTAAAATGGAAGGCACGACCGTTAACATCAAAGATAAAAAAGCCTACTCGGCGATGTCTTACATCTACAAAACCATGACAGATGGCAGTACAGACATTCATGTAGAAGGCCCAAAAGCCGGTGCGGTTTATGAACACACACTAACCGGTGGTCAAAAAGACAATCATGGCCACGCCATTGACAGCGAATGGGTATCGGTTCGTATGGAAGCGCCAGCGAACTTGATCGGTGAAGACCTAGTGGTGCCTGATGCACTTGGTAACACGGCGCATGCAGACCGCATTTCCAACCCAGATAACCTTAAGTATTCTGAAGCATTGCGCACCTTATTTATCGGTGAAGACAGCGGCAATCACGTGAATAACTTCTTGTGGGCGTATAACGTTGACAGCGGTGAACTAGCGCGCATTTTATCTACCCCAGCAGGCGCAGAATCAACCGGCTTGCACGCCGTCGATGAACTCAACGGCTGGACTTACATCATGAGCAACTTCCAACACCCAGGTGACTGGAGCAGCCCACTGCATGATAAAGTAAAAGACGTATTAGACCCGTACATTCGTGCCAATTACAAAGATCGTTACGGCGCAGCGGTTGGCTACCTAACCGGCATTCCTAAATTGTCGTAAGGTAAACAAAGCATAAAAAGGGTGACCTCGTGGTCACCCTTTTTATTGAATCTATTGTTAGCCAGTTACTGTCCGTCATTAACCACTGACTGTATTGATATTACCAATACCCTAAGACTTTCCACCAAAGTCCACCAACGATTCCCCAAACGGCTAAATTCACGACACTCATAATAAAGCCCATGATCCACCAATCTTCCATGGAAACATAGCCTGACCCAAAGATGATGGGCGATGTGCCGGTGGCATAATGAGTCAAAGACATCATTAAAGAAGATGCTCCCGCAAGTAATAAACCAAGATATAAAGGCGGTGCGCCTAGAGCCAACCCAGCGGCATAAAAAGCGGCAAACATGGCGGTGATATGAGCGGTCGTACTGGCAAAAAAGTAATGCACATAAAAATACACCGCGACTAAGATGACGACAGACACTCCCCAACTCAGATTGAATTGCTCAATATTGCTTTGCACCACGGTCGAGAACCAATGCACCAAGCCAAGCTTGTTTAAAAAAGTAGCCATCATCACCAAAGCGGAAAACCACACTACTGTGTCCCAAGCGGATTTTTCTTTCAGTACATCCTCCCAACTCAAGACGCCGCTAATCAACAGCACAGACAAGCCTAAAAAAGCCACCGCCGTCGTGTTTACCGCAAACTCAGGACCCAATAACATGGCCGGCACGCCAGCCCACAACAAAAGCAGCAGCGCAAATACCGCTACCATAACTTTTTCGCCGTAACTCATGACCCCCATCTCTGCCAACTTGGATTTTGCGTAACGACTGGCGTCTGGCGTACTTTTGATTTCAGGTGGATAAATGGCGTAAATCACTAAAGGCACCAAGGCTATACACACCAACCCTGGCAACAAAGCAGCCAACGCCCAAGTTCCCCAAGAAATACTAATACTGGCTCCGGTCGCATCGGCAATCAGTTTTACAATAAGAGGATTTGGCGCGGTCGCGGTAATAAACATAGCCGATGTAATCGGGTTTATATGGTAATTCACCAAGGCAAGATAATGGCCTATTTTACGAGAGGTGCCGTCTTCTGGAGAAGAGCCAAAACTACTGGCAATGGATTTCATAATCGGGTGAATTATACCGCCACCACGTGCGGTATTGCTTGGCGTCACTGGCGCAATCACCAATTCAGACAATGCCAGCGCATAACCAATGCCGATGGTTTTTTTACCAAATAAAGAAATAAAATAATAACCAATTCGGTTGCCCAAGCCTGTTTTAGCCAACCCACGCGAAATAACAATCGCAATACCGATCAACCAAATAAGAGAATTGGAAAAGCCACTTAGCGCATCTTTAATAGCGCCTGAGGGGCTGTCATTCGTCACCCCCGTTATCGCAACCAGCGTGATGGCTAAAATCGCCAACGCACCAATCGGCATGACCTTCCCGATAATGGCAACCACAGTAGCAACAAACAACGCCAATAAATGCCACGCATTGACTGACACACCTTCAGGGACTGGCACGACAAACCAAATTAACAACGCCAAGCCAACAGAGACAATACCGGGAACAATTTTGACACCACCCGCCTTCATACATACTCCTACACCAAGATGACCGTCAAAAACGACGAATACCGTCGTTGAATGTTAGCGATTTTTCACCATCATGGCGCTGACATGCATCACTCAAACGAGCATCGCTCAAACGAAGGGCAGAAAACACAAAGCAAAAAAAAGAGCGGGTAATTATCTGGTAATAATTATCCGCTCCTTTGATCAATTTTCGTTAGTCAGACGCTTTATGGAAACACCGCGTCTAATTTTTCATTCATTAACGCCTGCCATTCTTTGTCCAATGGCGCTTCAAACAACATGCGTTCGCCATTAAGCATGATGTCCAAGCGCGTTGCGTGCAGGCACAATCGTTTAAAGCCAAGGGCTTTAGTTTCTTTCAATGATTCAACCGGCGAATATTTATCATCACCGACGATCGGATACCCAGCGTGCAAAGCATGCACTCGAATTTGGTGAGTACGCCCTGTTACTGGTTCACACTCGACCAAGCTGTAGCCTTCAAATTGACGAACCAATTTAAAGCGCGTTAAACTTTCTTTGCCGTCAGTATGAACTTTCACAACACGCTCACCGGATTTCAGCTCGTTTTTCAGCAACGGAGCATTCACCTGAAGTTTGCGTTTTGGCCAGCTGCCATACACCAACGCAAGATAGGTTTTTTGCACGCCTTCTTTTTCACGAAGCGCCGTATGCAGTTCTTTCAGTACGCTGCGTTTTTTGGCAATCATGATCAAACCAGACGTATCACGATCTAATCGATGAACAAGCTCAGTGAACTTTTCTTGTGGCCGCATTTGACGAATCACTTCGATAAGACCAAAACTCAAGCCACTACCACCATGTACCGCCAGCCCTGAAGGCTTATTCACCACGATCAGGCCCTTATCTTCATAGATGATACGAGACTCTATGCTGTCCTTTAGCTTATCTGACAGGGTAGGTTTATCCGGTATTGGCGCCAGGACAATAGGCGCAATCCGTACAATATCATCGTGCTGCAATCGATAATCCGGTTTGGTGCGTTTTTTATTAACGCGAATTTCCCCCTTGCGCAAAAGGTTATAAAGCTTACCTTTAGGTACTCCTTTTAGCAGAGTAACAAGGAAGTTATCGATTCGTTGACCAGAATTATTCTCGTCAATCGTCACATAGCGTACCGCTGGTCGCTCTGTGGAATTTTGATCTGAGTCCGACATAACCAAAGATTGCTTTCCTTTATAATTGAAGCACTTAGTTTTTACTGTTATATTCACATTCACAGAGGGTAAGAGGCAACAGAACACCTCGAAGATAAGACACTGAGAATTGAATGAATACTGCCGAAGCGACACTTCGGCCCTCTATCTTACCTCTGTAACAGTTAATCTTAAATAATAAACCGCATGATTCGGATAAATCTGTGTCAGTGGGAAGGAAATCTCATTAATTGCTCGGCCGCGCGTTCGCGTTGTTTCGTAAAAAAGCAAAAAAACGAGACCAGTATAGGGACTTTTTGTTATTGATTTGGCGGCGACCGCATAAAATCGTTTTTATTTTTATAAACGCATCGCGCACTCCATTTGCCTAAACACTACGAATCGTTGTCACTATTCTGGGCTAAAATCTTAATTAGCTCCTTTTCCTGTGCATTTGTTCGCATCAGCCAACAGAGTTCACACTTATAATGATTAGAATGCTAATAAATGCAACTCAACAAGAAGAGTTGCGGGTCGCCCTTGTCGATGGCCAACGTTTATACGATCTTGATATCGAATCTGGTTCAAGAGAACAGAAGAAAGCAAACATTTATAAAGGCCGCATTACTCGCATAGAACCGAGTTTAGAAGCTGCTTTTGTAGACTATGGCGCAGATCGCCATGGGTTTTTGCCTCTTAAAGAAATCTCAAAAACCTACTTTTCTAAACGATCTAACCATGACGGTCGCATTAATATAAAAGACGTATTAAGCGAAGGTCAGGAAGTTATTGTTCAAGTAGATAAAGAAGAGCGAGGCAATAAAGGCGCCGCATTGACGACGTTTGTCAGCTTAGCGGGTCGCTATTTGGTATTAATGCCAAACAACCCACGCGCTGGTGGTATTTCTCGCCGCATTGATGGCGATGATCGCTCTCAATTAAAAGAAGCCATGTCAGGATTAAACACACCAGAAAATGGTGGATTAATTGTACGTACAGCTGGCGTTGGCCGTTCTACCGAAGAGCTTCAATGGGATTTAGACTACCTAGACACGCTATGGTCTTCCATTACTAAAGCCGCAACTGAAAAACCTGCTCCTTTCTTAATCTACCAAGAAAGCAACATCGTTATTCGTGCCATTCGCGATTACCTACGTGAAGATATTGGTGAAGTTCTTATCGATGAGAAAGACGCTTACCAAGATGCTATCAATTTTGTAATGCAAGTAATGCCGCATTTCAAATCACGCATCAAGCTTTACACCGATTCAACACCACTATTTAACCGCTTCCAAATCGAAAGCCAAATCGAAACCGCTTTCCAACGTGAAGTTCGCTTACCTTCTGGTGGCTCGATTGTTATCGACCCGACGGAAGCACTTGTTTCTATCGACATTAACTCGGCTCGCGCGACGAAAGGCGGCGATATCGAAGAAACCGCACTGCAAACCAACGTAGAAGCCGCAGACGAGATTGCTCGCCAATTACGCCTTCGTGATATTGGTGGTTTGGTTGTTATCGATTTCATCGATATGACACCAGTACGCAACCAGAAAGAAGTCGAAACTCGCATGAAAAATGCGCTTGAAGCTGACCGCGCACGGGTTCAAATCGGTCGCATTTCACGCTTTGGCTTATTAGAAATGTCTCGTCAACGCCTACGCCCTTCTCTTGGCGAAACAAGCGGTATCGTTTGTCCTCGCTGTAATGGCCAAGGATTTATTCGTGACGTTGAGTCTTTAGCTCTTTCTGTGCTTCGTCTTATTGAAGAAGAATGTTCTAAAGAACGCACTGCACAAATTCGTGCTGTACTGCCAGTTTCTGTTGCGACTTTCTTGTTAAACGAGAAACGCACCAACATCGCTAAAATAGAAAAACGCAACAACGTTCATATTATTTTAGTACCTAACCCTCATATGGAAACACCTCACTTTGAAGTAGAACGTATTCGTGATGACAGTACGGTTGCTGTACAACATGAAAATAGCTACTCGATCGTTGAGACACCTGAACAACCTCCTTATGAGCCTAGACAAGTAGATGAAAATGCTCGTCCACAAGCGGCTGTAACGAGCATTGCACCTAAATCTCCTGCGCCAGCACATGCTGTTGCCCCAGCGGCTAAAGCACCTGCAGCAGCAAGCAAAGCTAAACCAGGCTTGATTAAACGCATCCTTACCGCTCTATTTGGCGAAAGCAACGCGACAGAAACCAAGCCAAAAACATCAGCAGTTAAGAAAACTACTGTTAAGAATACTAATACAAACCAAAGAGGTGAGCGTAATTCAAGCGAACAACGTCCTTCTGCTAGCAATAATGCGAACCGTAACAATCGCAACAAACGCAGCAAGCACCAGAACTCAGATCGCGATGTAACGAAGACTAGCTCAAGCACTGAAAATACTCGATCTACTCGCCAATCTCGTCGCGAACAAGCTGAAGCAACAACGACATCTGCTGAGAAAACAAATAACCGCAATAATCGTTCACGTAACAATAAGCCGGATAACAAAGTAGACCACCAAGAAACTAGAGGCGAAAAAAGGGAAGTTACCGCTAAAGCCGCTCCTAGAGAAAAGGTCGTTCCTGAAGTTACTGAGCGTAAACGCGATCGTAACGACAACCGTCGTCGCAATGGTAAATTAAAAGAAGACATTCAAATATCAGAAAAAGTAAGAGAGCAAGAAGAAGTTGCATTGGCAGAAGCCGCTACCCAAGCTGCTGAAGAAGCTCGTAGCGCTGATGGCGATTCAGAAGATGCGCCTCGCGAACAACGCCGTTCACGTCGCTCTCGCCGCTCTCGTCAGCGCCCTCAAAAAGCAGACGAAGCAAATACCGAGAACACTGAAGCCACTGCTGAAACTCAAGCTAAGCCAGTTATTGAAGTACAAGCTGAACCAGTCGTTGAAGCACAAGCTGAGCCAGTTATTGAAGTACAAGCTGAACCAGTAGTTGAAGCACAACCTGAGCCAGTTGTTGAAGCACAACCTGAACCAGTAGTTGAAGCACAACCTGAGCCAGTTGTTGAAACACAAGCTGAACCAGTTGTTGAAGCACAACCTGAGCCAGTTGTTGAAGCACAACCTGAGCCAGTTGTTGAAGCACAACCTGAACCAGTAGTTGAAGCACAACCTGAACCAGTTCTTGAAACTCAAGCTGAACCAGTTGTTGAAACTCAAGCTGAACCAGTAGTTGAAACTCAAGCTGAACCAGTGATTGATGAGACCAAAACAGCTAGCAACACCCGCGCACCACGCCGTGGACGAGGAAAACCTGCTACTAAGCCAGCGACTGAAAAGAAAGCTGCTGTAGAGCTGCCTGAAGCAATCCTTGCTCAACAAGAAAAGATGAAGCAAGACCTTGCCGAAAAACGTCAAGCTACAGCCTCTCGACGTCGTACAACGTCAGCTGGTCGCGTCAAGAATGACCCACGAATAGCTCGTGAAGAAAGCAACACTTCGCAAACAACAGAAGAGTCTTCTTCCGCTGAATAAACCACTTATTTAGAGCAACAAAAAACCCGCTTAATGCGGGTTTTTTATTATCTATTGTTTAGTGCTTATTGACTAAGCCGAGTCAGGCAGGAGAGCAATAACGTCGAGTAAATGGAAGAACAACACTTCCTATTATTCGTTAATAGAAATAATTTTAGTAATTTTAAACGGAGAGATTAATACTTTTTTTAGCCGTAATAGAGTCTCGATCCTCTATCCAACTGGTTAACCTATCCATATTATCAAGCCCTTTCGTACTGATAACCTCAATGCTTCCTTTGGTGACACTAGACAAGAGTGCGGGGAATTTAGTTGGGTATGTTTGATTTAAGCGTCGCACTAGCTGAGCAACAACGCCTTCACTAGGTTCTATAATTTCACAATCAGGACCAAGCTCTGCGGCAAATAACTTTTTTATTAAGGGGTAATGCGTACAGGCCAACACTAAGGTATCAATGCCTGATTCAATCATTTTAAGGCACAACTTTTTGACTGTTTCTTCCACTACCACTTTTGATTGCGGCCAAGCATCAATATCAAAAGCTAACGTGGGACTAGACATAATGTGAACATTACTGTCTTCACGCCACAAGGAAATAAGTTCTTTAAGTCGCTGACTATGAGCCGTAAGTGGCGTTGCCAATACAGCAACATGTCTTGTCTTACTCACCCTAAAGGCAGGCTTAACTGCTGGCTCGACACCAATGACTGGCAAAGCAATTCTAGCCCGCAATGCATCGATAGCAATCACAGTGGCGGTATTGCACGCAACCACAATAGCATCCACATTTTGGCTCTCGAAAAAACAGCCAATACTAACGACTCGTGATTGAATATCTGCCGGGCTTCTCTCACCGTAAGGTGCAAAAAACTCATCCGCGAGATAAACCAAATCAAGCATAGGGATTTTCTGACGAATCGTATTCAGAATCGTTATCCCTCCCGCACCTGAGTCCATCACTCCTATTTTCAAGAGAACGCCTCTGCATCACTTGAAGTCACATTGAAAGCATCAGGCAACTCTACTGGCTCTCTTTCTAACCAGACGCCATAACGATCGAAGACAGATTGCTTTATTAAAGCCTCTAACTCCAACAAGGATGCCGCTTGGTTTTCAGAGCAATTAACCAGAACCAATGCCTGATGCTCATAAACCCCAACACCTTGGTGACGAATGCCTTTCCAACCTGCTTGGTCAATCATCCACCCCGCCGCCAGCTTGTAGCCACCGGCAAAAGAAAAAGACACTAATTCTGGAAAAATAAGCTTAAGTTGATCATGCTTTTCGACACTTACAATAGGGTTCTTAAAGAAGCTTCCTGCATTGGCAATAATATTAGGATCAGGAAGCTTGCTACGACGTAAGGAGCATACTGCCTCGAATACCGATTCAAGCGTTAACTCACCTTCAATCTCCCCCTTCAACCCTCCGTAGCTAAGGATAAACTGAGGCGAACGAGATAAGCGCATCTCGACAGCAGTAATAATGTAGCGCCCTTTCCATTTCCCTTTAAAGTGACTATCACGATATGCAAAGCCACAATCCTTAGCAAGCAACCACAGCAATTGACCACTTATTAGATCCAAAACCTGTATGCGCTCGAGAACATCCTTGGCTTCAACACCATAAGCACCAATATTTTGCACTGGCGCAGCCCCTACCGTTCCCGGAATAAGCGCTAAATTTTCTAGCCCAAACCAGCCTTTATGAACGGTATAGTCGACAAGATGATGCCAGTTTTCACCCGCTGACACACTTAAAATCAAGTTGTCGCCTTCATCTCGTACAAGTTGCTTTCCCTGTAATCTGTTGACGATAACCAGCCCTGAAATATCATTGCGAATAAGTAGATTACTACCGCCACCAATAATAGTAATGGGCATTTCACGGGCCTTCGCCCAAGCAATGGCAGCTTTCAGAGAAACAAGGTCTTCTACTAAAGCAAAATATTGCGCCTGATAAGAAAACTTGAAGGTATTAAAAGGAGAAAGAGAAACATCTGTTTGAATTAAGTCCGGCATGTCACCGATTATTTTTTCTCGAATATTCATTATGAACGATGTAGATCCTGTTCAGACGACATAAGATGATGAATAAAACTTTCCGCTATTACTTGCAACTTGTCCCTCATCTTAATAAAGCCATCTTGCTCGCCATAATAAGGATCTTGAACTTCACCAAAAGTAACATCAGGACAGTACTGTCCAAATAAAACGACTTTAGCTTTGCTGCATTCAGGCTGGATTTTTTGTAAGTTTGAAAGATTTTCTGCATCCATTGCTAAAATCCAATCAAAACACTCAAAATCCTCTAACGAAATTTGACGAGCATGTTGACCTGAAATATCAACGCCAACCTCTGATAACACCTGAATTGAACGTGAGTCTGGGGAATGCCCTATGTGATAAGCCGCTGTACCTGCTGAATCCACCTCTAAAGCCAACCCCTTACAAGATTCAGCTGTAGATTGTAAAATCCCCTGAGCGGCTGGTGAACGACAAATATTCCCCAAACAAACAGTCAGTATTTTGACCTTTTTCACTTTGCTGAGCCTGAATCCAATCTTTCTTCAGCATTTAATGTGCGAGCCTCTGTCTCCAAAAGGACAGGAATGCCATCGCGAACAGGATACGCCATACCACCCACCTTGCTTATCAACTCAGTACCATCTTCACTTAACGTCAGTGGCGCTTTAGTCACAGGGCAAACCAAAATATCTAATAAAACTTTATTCATGTCGTTTCTCATTGTTAATATGCTGTAATTTTTGTAGAAATGTTGCTGTAAATGTCTCTGGTAACGCTAACGAGACAGGCAAATACCAAATATCTAAATTTTTTATCGCTAAGGCCTGACACTTTACGGCGTCTTTCTCTGTCATAATGACACGCCCATGCTCTGGAATATCATTTTCAATGTAGTTATGATGATCACCAAACCAACAAACTGATTTGGGTTTATTTAACCCTAACGCTTTTAGTGTCGCTAAAAAACGATCTGGGTTACCAATTCCTGCCATTATGTGCCAATTCTGATCTTCACGAAAAGCGTCAATAAAAGACAATTCTCTTTTACCGTCAAGCGACACCAAGTTTGAAGAAGAAAGAGAGGCAATTAAAACAGCTTGATTAAGATCAGACAATATTTGTGTCATGCCATCCGCAACACTCACGACGTAATCAACACTATCCAATCGACTAATAGGTTCACGTAATGGACCAACCGGTAAGAGTTGACCGTTGCCAAGCCCTCTTTGTGCGTCCACCATAGCAATTTCAATATCCCGATTTAGACCGTAGTGCTGCATCCCATCATCACAAACAATGACATCTACGTCAGTAGTAGCAAGTAACTGCTTAATCGCTTCTGCTCGCTGAGGGAAAACAACAACAGGACATTGCGTCCTGCGGGCAAGCATAACGGGTTCATCACCAACCTGAGAAGCCAAACTGTCTGAATTAACCGCAATGGGATTAATCAGCTTAACGCCATGACCACGCGAAATAATCCCAGGTTTAAATCCATGACCAATCAGGAATTTACATAACGCCACAACCATTGGTGATTTTCCAGTCCCACCAACGCTGATATTGCCCACGATAACGACAGGAATCGGCGCAGTATAAGATTGATTGGGATTCGCTAAAAATGCAGCCCTTTTTTTTTGAATCGCATTCTTAATGAAAGGCATAAAAGGAGAAAATACCTTCGTCCAAGGACAGCTTCCATACCAAGCACGCAGAAATAACGACTCTACATTCACTTAGTTTGCTCGCTTTGTGCAGTATGAGCAATTTTAGCGATACCTAGTTGCGCAGCGGCATCGTAAATTTTAAGCACCATTTCATAAGGCGCTTTAGCATCAGCCGTGATAATAAGAGGACGCTTAGTGTCACCTTGCGAGACTTCTTGAATGCCTTTAACTAACGTGTCTACTTTCTCATTAATTAAAGTTCTGCCGTTAATCACATATTGGCCATCACTGGTAATGACAATTTCGACATCCTGACTTCGATTGGCCATCGCCTGCCCACTGGTTGCGGATGGCAAGTCTATCGTTAACTCAGAACTGTGATTAAACGTGGTACTGACCATAAAAAAAATCAGCAACAAAAAAACGACGTCAATCAAAGGCGTTAAATTGATTTGTACGTCATCTATTTTTTGACGACGAAATTTCACTTACTTACTCCCGACTTCGAATCTCTGTCGCCATGTAATGCGTCAGTTAACTTGGTCGATTGCTGTTCCATGCTAACAACAAGATCATCTATTCTACGGCTGAAAAAACGATGGAAAACTAAGGCGGGAATAGCAACACCAAGACCAGCAGCAGTAGTTAAGAGCGCTTCAGAAATACCACCCGCTAATAAAGAAGTATTACCTGCACCATGTTCCATTAGAACAGAAAACACTTTTATCATACCCACAACAGTTCCCAGCAAACCAAGCAATGGAGAGACCGCTGCGATGGTACCAAGACTGCTCATGAATCTTTCTAAATCATGTATGACATGGCTTGCCTCGCCTTGCATGCTTTCTTTCATGGTCGTACGGCCGTGCTTTGAGTTCATTAAACCCGCCGCGAAAATAGAAGATAGACCAATTTGGGCTTGCATAGAACGAATATAATCAAGAGACATTCTGTCATCGCGCAAGCGTGACATAACGTCAAGTAACAAATTTTTCGGTGCGACTCGCGACTTCCGTAATGTCCAAAAGCGTTCAATGATGATTGCTAGCGTAAGAATAGAACAGGCCAATAAAGGCCACATGAAAAAACCACCAGTTTGAATAAAGGTTAACACCGCGAACTCCCTTTTAAATGTGATGTTAATTTAACATAAACTCTAACGTTTCAACACGCTTACAAGCGTCAGATTTAAAGAGAAAAATCGAAAAAGAACAGGCTAAGTGGCGAATCGAGACGCGGTTATTGTATTGACGAAATAGCAACGATTCACCAGACTCTATAGAAAGCCAATGTATATTTAAGCCTTTTAGCATGGATTGTAACGACTCCGATGGCTTGCTTTTAAGTAATACCCAATCAATGTTATTTTTCAGAAGATTTGAAGGAGAAAGTTCCTCTAGATTTCTGGCTAGCAATATTACCGGATAATTTCGTTTATTTGCGTCGTTTAGCGGTGTTATCAAGCGCTTAGATAAATCATGCTTTGACCAATTACTCGAGTTCTCAATGTCATAATCACGTTCAAAAACCAGCTCATTGCCATTATTAACTATACGAGACTGATACCCAGAGACATCATCCCTTGGCAACAAAAGCACACACCAAATGAGTAACACACACCCTATTCCTCTCTTTAATGGCGCTTGCCAAACCCAAAAAACAACCATACACAGCAACATAACTTTAGTGGTGCTATTGAGGTAAGTATCAAAAGTCAACATAGGCAGAGTAAAAGCCAAATACTCTAGCAAGCTGACAATCAAAAAAATGCCGCTATCTAAAACGTAATACAAATAGGATGTTTGTATTAATAGCACCTCAACACTGGCTAAAATTCCAATCGGAAACCATAAAAAAGCAGCCAATGGAATCATCAACAAATTCACTGGAATTGAGAGAATCGAAATAGACAGTTGCCACCCCCAGATGAGCACCATAGAGGCGGTAGAAAGCATAAGCTGGAGAAGTAAAAAACGTGACCAGCGCCTAGCAGGTTGACTAAACGCAATAAGAAAACAGACCAAACTAAATGACAGCCATAAACCTGGCTGTAACACCCCTCTTGGATCAAACATCAAAATCCCCCACAAAGCAAAAAGAATGACTTTATAGGGCGATGTCTGTGTAAAAAGCACTTTTGATAATAAATACAGGCTTAACATAATGGCTGCGCGCACCACTGGCGCACCCCAATCTGTCAAATAAGCATAAAAGAATAAAATAGGAATAATGATAATGGCATCAACAGACCAACAATTAACACCAGAAAGCACCCATTTATCGGGTGAAAAACGCCATAAAAAGCGGCTTAACAAACGTCCAAAAACAAATACAAAGCCCGTATGTAGCCCAGACACGACAAATAAATGCGCCAAGCCTAGCGATCTAACAATCCATTTGTCTCGATCATCCCAGCCACTATCATCACCAAGCAGCAGAGCCTTTGAAAAACGCCAGCTTGAATAAAAAGACAAAACACCTTCCAGCCGAGCATGTATGTATGACCTGATGGAATGCTCTCTTACCAATGGATTTTGAAATTTTGAATCAGACTGTATATCCAGTTGCGCAGCTTGCCTTTGCGCATAAAGCCTCCGCTCCAACCAACTACCGTCTTTGGAAGCAAGCACAAAACGCTTCAAGGTAACCTCTATTGACGAAGAAGATGCTTGTGACAACGGTTTAATTTGAACATTATTAAAATTTTGTTTGCCGCCCTCAATATGACTTAATCTTACTAAAAAAAATCTTTCGTCAATCTTCTCAAGTGCCGCCACGTCACTCACATAAAGCTGGTTTAGCTCTGGGCTAAAGCGCATTGGCAGATTTTTATCAAAAGAAATGTCGATGACATTATCTACTTCACTAAGATATACAACAATCAGGGAAACAAAGGTCAAAAGTAGCATCAAGAAACGATGTGTACAGATTAAATAGAGACACGCCAGAATGATATGAGTAGAATACAGCCACATATATTCAGTTGGCACCAAAATGGCGCCAATCAAGATTAAAACACTTAGTAACATAAGACCTCCGTGTCTTAGATTGCTAACCTGACTTATACTTGCTTATGCCGAAGCGTTACATAAAAAAATTCATCCCAAATCCAGAAAAATTAAAAGAAAACAAAGCGCTTAAATTATTAGGAACACAGATTTACGAGCCTGATCTATGGCACTTAAATAGACGTTCTGTCGCCAAAGCTTTTTTTAATGGTTTGTTTTGGGCATTTATTCCAATGCCATTTCAAATGGTCGTATCTGCTCTGCTGGCCATTCCATTGCGAGCCAATATCCCATTGTCCATTGCGCTTGTTTGGATTACTAACCCACTCACCATGCCGTTTGTTTTCTACTTTAATTATAAAGTGGGCACCATGATTGTTGGTGGAGACAAAGGGAAAGACTTCCATCTTTCTGTCGCGTGGATATGGGCAAAGCTAGAGCACATATGGCTCCCGTTATACGTAGGCTCCGCAGTATCAGGATTAGTATTTGGCGCTATTGCATATATGACTATCTTGGTAGTTTGGCGGTTCCACGTAATAAAACGCTGGAAAGAGCGAAAACTAAGAAGACGCTAATATTTTCAAAAAATTTGCCAAAAAAATAAATACCTGATTAACCACTAAGCCAGCGCCAAAACCACGCTGGCTTTTTTATGCCTTGCTACTCCCCTTCGTTAAATTCCAGCACCCCATTACTACCTACTGTTGAGAACCACTGTAGTAAGCTTAGTACATTTCACCCTTAGAGCCCTATATTCAGTCTCTAGAATCATAGCCATGTAGATTTCCCTCAACACACAGACAACTTTCGTGTTACTGACGATCCGACATCTCAGCAATATAAAGAAACAAAAAAAGCCCAAATTCCACAAGGAATTTGGGCTTTTACATCACATTAACACTGAGTCTAAGTACAAAACATTGGTGTGATGTTATTTACTCAGTTGAACAATCAACTTATTCATACGACTAACAAAGGTTGCAGGATCTTCAAGCTGACCACCTTCAGATAACGTTGCTTGCTCAAATAACAACCAAGTCATGTCAGAGAAACGCTCTTCATCGGATTCAGAATCCATTTTCGCCACAATTGGGTGATCAGGATTCACTTCTAAACTTGGCTTAGAGTCTGGCAATTGCTGACCCGCTTGCTCAAGCAAACGACGCATTTGCAAGCCCATGTCATTCTCACCAACCACAAGACACGCAGGAGAGCTGGTTAGACGGTCGGTGCTCTTAACATCCGCTACTTTTCCGTCCAATACTTTTTTCATGCGCTCAAGCAAAGGCTTGATATGCTCCGCCTTCTCTTCTTTCTCTTTCTTCGCTTCTTCACTGTCGTCTTCAGCGATATCCAGTTTGCCTTTAGTCACATCTTGGAAAGATTTGCCATCAAACTCTTGTAGAGAAGACATCATCCATTCGTCGATACGATCACTCAATAGAAGCACTTCGTAGCCTTTCTTACGAAGAATTTCTAAGTGAGGGCTGTTTTTCGCCGTGTTATGGCTTTCAGCGTAGATGTAGTAAATCTTATCTTGGCCTTCTGTCATGCGCTCAATGTAGTCAGCCAAAGACACTGTTTGCTCTGGTGCATCGGTTTTCGTCGTACTGAAACGAATTAATGCAGCAATTTTGTCTTTGTTGCCCATGTCATCTGCAGGGCCTTCTTTGATCACATTACCGAATTCATCCCAGAATTTTTGGTAATCTTCTGGCTCGTTTTTCGCCATTTTCGCCAGCATATCCAATACGCGTTTCGTCAATGCTGAACGCATAGAATCAACCGCGTGGTCGTTCTGTAAGATTTCACGAGACACATTCAAAGACAAATCGTTTGAATCCACCACACCTTTTACGAATCGCATGTAAGGAGGTAGGAAGGCTTCGGCTTCATCCATGATGAAAACACGTTGCACGTAGAGCTTTAGACCACGCTGCATGTCGCGGTTCCAAAGGTCATACGGCGCTTTGGATGGAATGTACAATAAACTTGTGTATTCCAACTTACCTTCGACTTTGTTATGTGACCATTTCAAAGGCGCTTGGTAGTCATGAGAAACGTGCTTGTAAAACTCTTCGTACTCTTCTTTGGTGACGTCGTTACGAGGACGAGTCCACAAAGCTTTTGCAGAGTTCACTGCTTCAAATTCAGGCGCCTTGGCTTCATCAACAGGTTTTGGATTGCCTTCTTCGTCCATTTCTGGGTAAACCGGCTTTTCCATTTCCACAGGGATAGAAATATGATCTGAGTATTTAGTCACCAAAGAACGAAGACGAAAATTATCCGCGAAGTCTTTTTCGTCTGCTTTCAAATGCAAAGTAATGCGCGTACCGCGAGTGGCTTTGTCGATGTTTTCAATGGTGAATTCACCAGAACCATCAGACACCCAACGTACCGCTTCGTTTTCAGTGGCACCAGCACGACGTGTTTCTACTGTGACTTTATCTGCAACGATGAAAGCTGAGTAAAAGCCCACACCGAATTGACCGATCAATTGGCTGTCTTTTTTCTGGTCGCCACTTAATTGCTCTAGAAAAGAAGAAGTACCAGACTTGGCAATGGTACCTAAGTTAGTGATAGCTTCTTCACGAGACATGCCCACACCGTTGTCATCGATAACGACGGTGTTCGTGTCTTTATCAAATTCAATGCGCACACGTAGGTTTGGATCTTCAGCGAGAAGGTCTGCGTTAGCGACAGACTCAAAGCGAAGCTTGTCTACTGCGTCAGACGCATTAGAAATGAGCTCTCTTAGAAAAATTTCTTTGTTGGAGTACAAAGAGTGGATCATCAAATGAAGTAGTTGTTTTACCTCTGTTTGGAATCCTAACGTTTCTTTTTGAGTATCAGTTGCCATGTTATAGCTTGCTCCTATTTGAATGAACCCTCAGATAAAACCAAGGGTGTATTTCTTAATACTTGTGCAATCTAAATAAAGCCTCTTCAACGAATTTCAAGAGGCGTATTTATAAAAAAGAAGCAAAAACCATAAAATACAGCATTCTAGAAGCTCGCTGCCCAGCAGGAAGGGAAATATCAGGAGAATTCGGTGTTTTTTCGTACTAGCGTCAAACCATCACCAATGGGAATCAAAGACAACTCGACCTCAGCGTCCTGATGAATGGTTTTGTTTAACTCACGTACCACACAGGTGTCTTTGTCATCAAACGCCTCGTCGGCCACATTGCCCCACCACAAGGTATTGTCGATCAATAGACAGCCACCAGGGCGCAGCAATTGCTTGGCTAAATGGTAGTACGCCAGTAAGTTCTTTTTATCCGCATCAATAAAAATGAAATCAAAGGTGCCCGCTTCATCCAGCAAAGATTCAAGCACTGGCAACGCCTTATCGCAATGAGTAGTGACGCGATCCAGAACGCCCGCTTCCTCCAAATAACGAGACGCAATGTCCAGCCACATCTGCTTCTTTTCAATCGCAACTAGTCTGGCATTGTCAGGCATCGCCATCGCCATCGATAAGGTGCTGTAGCCGGTAAAGACGCCAATTTCTAATAATTTTTTCGGCGCTTGCAGCTTAACCAGCAAACTCAACAATTGCCCGACTTCGGGAGAAAGCTGCATTCTGGCCATATGATATTGGGCGGTTTCACGTCGTAAGGCTTTTAATATGTCGCTCTCACGGACGGAGACATCGATTAAATATTGATACAACCTGTCATCAACCTTAACAGTACGGTTGGTGGGGTTGTCATGATCGGGTAATGGTTTAGGAAAATTAGGAAGCATGGGATTTAATAACGAGCCCTCGACTCAATGTTTTAAAAGTTTTTGATCTGAATTCTCGACGGTATAAAACAGCAACAACCATAACACTCGCCGCCATGCAGAAATATGGCCCAAGAAACCAAGCACTAAACGCCATGGAAAAATAGAATGCTCGCAACCCGTAATTAAACTGATTGGCCGCCAAACTGCATATTTGCGCCATATACATGGCATACAACTCCCGCTCACTATCTTCAATACCGCGTTCAGTCGCCAATGGCGCACTACCCACTAATACTGAGCAAAAATTATATTGTCGAACCGACCAAGTAAAAGTGAAAAAGGCATAGGCAAAAATAAGCACTAGCACAATGATTTTAAGTTCCCATTCTTGGCGACTACTCGGCGCCATTAAATAAAAGTCCGACAAGACTTCAAGCGCCTCACTGGAATACTTAAAGCCAGCAAATAAACCGGCAATAATCAGCAATGAACTCGAGGCAAAAAACAAACTACTTCTTTCTAGGTTCGCCATAACGGACGCATCAGCAATGCGATTATCACGCCTTAATAAGCGCGACATCCACGCCAGCCGAAATTGATGCAACACACTCACAAGACAAGGACGGCGCTTAGCGTTATAAGTCGCATAAAAAGCATAACCACCCCAACAGGCAATAAATACAAATAAGGTAACAAGATCAAGGGGGTCAAGAAGCGAAGAAACTGAGCTGCTTTCCATTTTGAAACTCTATCTAAAGGCGAATAAAAGAGGATCTTTATTAAATCACTTTTTGTGTGCTTTGTCCTTGCTAGGGCGGGCAATAGCCAAAAAGAAAGCCGTTGCTACCCACTCAAATAAAATTAAAAAATCTTGCATTACAGCTAGATATAAGTATTATGCACGCGTCAACACGACATGCGGATGTGGTGGAATTGGTAGACACGCTGGATTTAGGTTCCAGTGCTTCACGGCGTGAGAGTTCGAGTCTCTCCATCCGCACCATTTAATACCTCTCCTAGTAATTTCTTGCTCTGCTTTATTCATAGATCTTTCAATACTTTCAAAACAACTTATCGTCACCAGCCATGAATATATTTTGAAGATGCATTCAACCTTTGGCTAACACTCAGTTTTTCACATAAAAAAAGCCAAACCCATTACTGAACTCGACCTTTCTTTTCATTCTTTTCACTCTATTGCTTAGCGCCTTGCAGACACTATTTCAACTTCCAATTCACTTGCTTGCCAGCAAAGAAAGGCACAATTGAATCACCATTTGGCAAAACAATGCTATCAGGCACTTGCCACGCTTCTTTTACCAAGGTGACGGTTTGCGTATTACGAGGCAAGCCGTAAAAATCAGCACCATGCAAGCTAGCAAAGCCTTCCAACTTATCCAACGCATCTAGCTCATCAAATACTTGCGTGTAAAGCTCAAGGGCAGACCAAGCACTGTAACAACCAGCACAGCCACAATCTGACTCTTTACGATGCTTCGCATGTGGCGCCGAATCTGTCCCTAAGAAAAACTTAGGAGAGCCAGATTTCACCACGGCACGCAGTGCCTCTTGGTGAGTGCTGCGCTTTAACACTGGAAGGCAGTAATTATGTGGACGCATGCCGCCATCTAACATGTCGTTGCGGTTCAACAATAAATGCTGAGGGGTGATAGTCGCTGCAACACCATCACGGGCCGCCAACACAAAATCGGCCGCATCTTTCGTCGTAATATGCTCAAACACCACCTTTAGATTTGGTACTCTCTCAACAATATTAACCATATGCTGATCAATAAATTCTTTCTCACGATCAAAAATATCAATGTGCTTTTGTGTCACTTCACCGTGAATCAGTAACAACATGTCGTTTTCTGCTAACGCTTCAAATACCGGATACAATGATTCTAGTGAATTCACACCAGAGTCGGAATTCGTGGTTGCGCCAGCTGGGTACATTTTAGCCGCCAATACACCGGCCTTTTTTGCGTCCTGAATATCTTCCACCGAGGTTTTATCAGTAAGATAGATCGTCATCACAGGCGTGAAGGTGCTCCCTTCAGGTCGAGCCGCTAGAATGCGCTCTTGGTAGCTCAATGCCAACGCTGCTGTGGTCACAGGTGGCACAAGATTCGGCATCACCACCGCACGCTCAAAACAGCGCGCCGTGGCCGGTACGGTTTCTAGCAGCATGTCGTCATCGCGAAAATGTAGATGCCAATCATCTGGCTTGATTATAGTAATTTCGTTCATCACAGGCCTTTTGGTCAAAAAAAGAAAGCAAAAAGATTCTAACAGATTCACAACACAGAGACAGCGTAAAGCAGAGCATGGCTCTTTTCATACAGCTATAAAGACCTTCATCTCGTCAATAAACACCTTTATCCAATCATAAAAGCTTTTACCTAGCCATAAAAAAAGGCCGAGCAACATAATTGCTCAGCCTTTTTAAAATATCACGCTACAAAACAGGATTAGCTGTCTTTGCGAGGTGCTCTTGGACGACGATCACCACGATTATTATCGCGATTAGCCGGACGACGGCGATCACCAGAACCATTGCTACTTGGACGACGACGCGCTGGCGCTGCCGCAAGCTTGTTCAATGCATCCGCATCTTCAAGTTTAGCAATCTCAGAACGCTGACCACAAATACGAGTCTTGTTCAGCTTATCGATTGCTTCGGATTTAAGATTTGTTGGCAAATCAACCGTTGCAAAGTTTTCGTAGATTTCGATATGACCAATGTAACGGCTTTCGATGTCCGCTTCATTCGCAATCGCGCCTACAATGTTACCAGGCTTAACGCCATCGCTGTAACCAACTTGAACCACATAACGAGTCATCTCGGTATTTGGATCGTCTTTCAATGGCATTGCATCTTTAGTAACTGGGCGTTGCTTACGTTCACGTGGCGCGCGATCTGGACGATCACCGCGATCTCCACGGTCTGGACGATCGCTACGCTCAGAACGTTCGCGACGCTCTTGACGCACTTCCATCTCAGACAATAGCAAAGGCGTTTTGCCTTGTGCCATATGAGCCAAAGCAGCGGCCATTTTCAACGGATCAACTTCGTTTTCTTTCTGGTAGCTTTCTACAAGCTCCAAGAAGAAATCTAGGTTTTCGTTATCCATTGTGTCTGTAATGCGCTGTTTGAAACGACTTACACGCTGCTCATTAATATCAGAAGCAGTAGGTAAATTCATTTTCTCAATCGGCTGACGAGTCGCACGCTCAATAGCTTGCAACATACGACGTTCGCGTTGAGCAACAAACAAGATCGCAGTACCAGCACGACCAGCACGACCAGTACGACCGATACGGTGAACATAAGACTCTGTATCGTATGGAATGTCGTAGTTGACTACGTGACTAACACGCTCAACATCCAAACCACGCGCCACAACGTCTGTCGCAACAAGAATGTCGATTTGACCTTTCTTGATACGATCAACCGTACGCTCACGTAAATTCTGGCTAATGTCACCATTCAAGGCTTCACAAGCATGACCACGAGCCGTTAGCTTCTCAGCCAATTCAACCGTCGCCGCTTTAGTACGAACAAAGATGATCATGCCATCGTGTTCGCTCATTTCAAGAATACGAGTCAAGGCGTCTAGCTTATGCAGACCACTTACTTGCCAGTATTTTTGAGTAATTGTTGTTGCTGTCGATGTTTTCGTAACGATTTTAATTTCTTTAGGGTTCGTTAGGTGACGGTTAGCCACTTGACGAATCACTGCAGGCATCGTTGCAGAAAACAAAGCAATTTGACGAGTTGGTGGAGTCTGTTCAAGAACCCATTCAACATCATCGATAAAGCCCATGCGTAACATTTCATCGGCTTCATCAAGAACTAGCGCTTTAAGGCCATCTAGTTTTAATGTTTTACGACGAATATGGTCCATCACACGACCAGGCGTACCAACAACAACTTGAACGCCACGCTTTAGCTGACGAAGTTGAGTGTCGTATGACATGCCGCCGTAAATTGGCAAAACATGAAAATCTGGAAGATGGCGAGCGTACGTTTGAAATGCTTCAGCAACCTGAATAGCAAGTTCACGTGTTGGAGCCAATACAAGTAGTTGTGTCGTTTTGTCTGTAACGTCTATGCGAGACAGTAGCGGTAGCGCGAACGCTGCCGTCTTACCAGTACCCGTCTGCGCTTGCCCCAGAAGATCACGACCTTCTAGTAAATATGGAATACTTTGCGCTTGGATAGCTGAGGGTTGCTCATAACCGAGATCGGCAACCGCTTTAAGAACAGGGGCAATTAAGCCCAACGAATCAAATGTAGGCTGAATTTCAGCGTCAGACATGTAAATGTGTACCTTTTTTGGTGGGAGCAAGGCCTGTAACAATTTACATGCCTTAACGAAATTTTTCTGGATATTCTCTGAGGAAAACCTGATCGCGAATTATATACAATTTAAATAAATTTAGCCAGTATACAAAAAGCAGAACAGTTACTAGAGAACCCATACGTTCACGTATTGATGCTAATACAAAATAGTTATTTAAATACTTAATAGCCAAACATTATTTAAACAGAAGCATCACTTATGATGTCGACGTTAAACAGCTGCTAAAAACTTAAGTATGACAATCAAATATTAAAAACATCACTAATAATAAAATATTAGCATACGAGTAGGCGTTCAGGACTGGAGTATAAGGTGGCATCTCTACCAGCCGCACCTCGGCACACAAATCCATCGCTGTGGCTGCTTCCTTCCGGATCTGACCAGATTAACGACTTATTGTTGCGAGGGGACCAGCAGAGACACCATAAAGGAGGCCTGTTGACCTTGGAGCCGAATTATACGCAGCTATTATGAAATATCAACAACTTTTGCTTCGTTTTTCAAATGCTTAGCAAAAAAGCATTTTCGCCCACTGATTTAAACGCTTTATAAACACCACCCTACCCCTTGCGGGGTTTAAAATTAGTACCCGTTTCGCTATTTACGCTAATATATTCGCCATTATATTTATAGGAGTGACTGCTTGAAGTTGTTTGTTGAAAACCTGACCCATATTGACCTGTCTTACTTTGACGCTGAAAGAGGCCTTTTAGGTGAAAGCTGGCAAGCCGATATCACACTAACGGGCAAACTAAATGATGAAAGCATGATATGTGATTTCAGCATCGTAAAAAAACGCATTAAAAAATGGCTAGATGAAAACATTGACCACATGCTGGTTGTGCCAGCAGAGCATAAAAGCTCAACCATAACCACACTCAACAACAACCGAGTATCGTTTCAATTCAAACACGATGACGGTCGACACTTTCAGTGTGACGCCCCTACTCAAGCTATCTGCGCATTGCCAACAGACACAGTCACACCAGAAAACGCTGCGAGATGGATTGAATCTAAAATATTAGATTTATTGCCAGTCGAATTGGAGGCCATCAGCCTACAACTTTCATCAGAACGCATTGATGGTGCGCAGTATCAATATAGCCACGGATTAAAAAAGCATGCAGGAAATTGCCAGCGTATTGCTCATGGTCATCGATCAACCATTAAAATTTATCTAGATGGCATCCGCTCACCTTCTTTAGAGCAAAACTGGGCGCAGCGCTGGAAGGATATTTATCTAGGCACAGATGAAGATTTACTTGGCATTATTCAAAAAGAGAGCAAACAGTATCACCACTTTGCTTATGAAAGCGCCCAAGGTCTTTTTGAGCTTAAAATCGACAGCAAACAAGTCTATATGATTAATGAAGACACCACAGTAGAGTCTCTTTCTGCACACATAGCAGGCATATTGGCTACAGAAAACCCTGGCAAGCACCTCGAAGTTTATGCCTTTGAAGGCATTGGCAAAGGTGCTATTTCAGAAAAACAAACAGCAGAATAACTAATATCAACAGAGCTAACATCAATAGAACAGGAAACACAGCATGAGTTTGAAAGCGTTTGAAACAATGAACAAAGGCGAGAGCATCCCCTTAGAAGAGGTGCTTGCCAATTTAAAAACAGACGATGCCGGCTTAATTGCCACCATAGCCCAGCAGCATGACACCGGCGAAGTGCTAATGCTTGCTTATATGAATGAAAAGTCGATTCGTGAAACACTAGCAACAGGTCAAGTCTGCTACTGGTCGCGATCACGCCAAACTTACTGGCGCAAAGGTGAAAGCTCTGGGCATCGCCAAACCTTAGTTTCTATGTCATTTGATTGCGACGGTGATTGCATACTGCTGCAAGTAAACCAAAACGGCCCCGCTTGCCATACTAATCGTAGAGATTGTTTTTTCTTTCGAGTAAATGGCGATCAGGTCACTATTAACTCTGCACCAGAACAAAACGCCTAATAACATTCAAACGCCCCATAAAGAAGTGCACATTAAATTTCATTATTTTGCGCTTCTTTTTCATATAAGCTTTAAACACAAAACCAACCTGCCAAATAACCAGTTTGAAGACATTTCTTATTGAACATAACACTCCCGCCATTGAAAGACGTTATTACTCAGCGCCTTTCCTTATGCTCACAAACATTCTGTTCAGATTTCAACCAGATAGACATTCACTGCACACAAGCATTAAACTGATGAAAAGATACAGTTAACCCTCTATCTCTTGGCATATGTTTTGCTAAATATAAAAAACCATCGTCTCCATAATAACAATTAGGTCAATACATGCTAAATCTGTCTGTACGCTCTAAAATACTTTCTCTTATTGCACTGTTTTCGATTGTGATTATTGGTGTTAGCGTTAATTCCGCCATATCGAGCAAGACTATTTTTTCTGAACTTCAAAGACTATCCACACAAAACTTAGATTTGATGAGTAATCTAGAAAAAAGCCGTCAACTGTTACTTCAACAATCAGTCGAATTCGAGCGTGGTTTTTTCCAAGTATCCATTGCTAAATCAATGAATGGTTATGGCACCGAACAAATCAAAGCATCAGAAAACAATTTCAAAAAATACACGGCTGATTTAATGCTGAGCATTAACAATGTAAAAAGCATTTTAGCCACAATGCCAAAAAATAAAGACATCACTGAACTTTTCACAAAAATTAGTAGCTTAGAAGATCAGCAAACCTCTTTTCTTAAATCAAGCACAGAAACCTATGCTTGGTGGACTAAATTAAAAACGATGCAAGCAAACAAGTCTCGCCGTGCAGCAGACGCCAGCTTAAAGTCAATAAACACTCAAATGGCTGACATCATTAAAACCATTCACACTTACAACAACAAAGCCATGTTGCAGCAAGAAAGCATAATGAACAAAAGCACCTACGCTAGCGCGATTATCGCCGCTGTGCTTATTGTTGTTGGCATTATTATCAGCTTAGTGATTGTGAATGGCATCTGCGTCCCTCTTCGTAAGGCTGTTCAACGCGCAGAAGAAATCGCATCAGGCGAACTCGTACGAAAAGAGTCTCACTCATCGCGTAAAGATGAGATTGGCATGCTTGAAACAGCGATGGATAAATTGGTTTCTCAATTAAGCAGCATTATTAATGAAGTAGCACAATCAAGTAGCATGTTGACAAGTTCTGCTACGGCCTTAAATCGTATTACCGATGAATCGTCTGAAATGGTGGAACGCCAACAACAAGAAACATCGCAAATATCTCAAGCGGTACAAGAAATACAGGCGACTGCCATTCATGTTTCTGAATCTACCAGTGAAGCAAGCCAAGCAGCCCACGATGCTGAACTTGCAGCCAATGAAGGCGCGAAAATTGTTGCAAACACTATTGTCAGCATCCAAGAATTAGCTGAAGATATCGCCAGTTCTGCGACTATAATTAATGAACTGGAAACGAATACCAAAGAAATCAGTAATATTCTTAATGTCATTCTCGGCATTGCAGATCAAACTAACTTATTGGCCTTAAACGCAGCGATAGAAGCGGCACGAGCAGGCGAACAAGGTCGTGGCTTTGCCGTGGTGGCCGACGAAGTAAGACATCTGGCACAAAATACTCAGGATGCCACACAACAAATTGAAAAAATGATCACGCTATTGAACACTGGCACCTCTTCTGCGGTTAAGGCGATGACATCAAGCCATCAGCGTTCAACAGAAGCCGTTAACCAAGTTAAGCATGAGGAAACGTCATTAGAAAATATCAATTTGTCTGTGTCTAAAATACGAGATATGAACGATAGAATTTCCAGCACAGCAGAAGAACAAGCAAGCGTTACCTCAGAAGTTAGCCGCAACGTCACTAATATTACTGAGATTGCTTCTAAAACAACGGAGTCCATTCACTCTATCAGCGAATCTGCAGAGCAACTAGCCAATTTAGCGACTCAGCTTGCGACCAAGATTAGCTATTTTAAAATGTAATATTACATAGAAACAATAATCACAAAGGGGAACGCTCCCCTTTCTACTTTAGGAGATTTAAATGTGTCGTTGGATGGCGTATCAAGGTGACTCTGTATACCTTGAGTCATTATTATTTGAACAGGAACACTCTCTTATTCATCAAAGCCTTAGCGCAAAGAAATCCGAAGTGACAGTAAACGCAGATGGCTTTGGATTAGGCTGGTATGACGAACGAGACGAGCCAGGTTTTTATCATGAAATATTACCCGCATGGAGCGACTGCAATTTAAAAAGTCTCGCTAAACACATCAAAAGTGGTTTATTTTTCGCTCATGTTCGAGCCTCTACCGGTACTGCAACCAATCGTTCCAATTGCCATCCGTTTGGCTATAAAAACTGGCTGTTTATGCATAACGGTCAAATTGGTGATTATGAGACATTACGCTGGCAGTTAGACAGATTAATCCCTGAATATCTGTATAACGAACGACGTGGCGCGACCGACTCTGAAGTGATCTTTTTGCTAATGGTGGCCAATGGCTTAGAGAAAAATCCAGAAAAAGCCATTTCAGACACCATCTCTCAAATCCTTAACTTGATGGCACAAAGAAATATCACCGAGCCATTTCGTTTCACTGCTATTTTATCCAATGGCACGGAAATGTTTGCAATACGCTTCTCAAGTGACGATCACGCCCCAAGCTTGTACTGCAAAGAATTTGAAAAGCATATCGTTATTGGCTCTGAGCCGTTAGATCTTTCAAGTGATGGATGGGCATTGATTCCACAAGGCCATATGGCACGCATTAAAAACAATAAATACCAAGTTGAAGCCTTACCAAACCTCATGAAGATGACCGCTTAAGCGGCCATCTTCATTGTCTTTCTTAAAGCTTATCTTTGGCGTATCACCCTGACTCTCTTACTTTCACAATGACCTGCTCTTTATGACTGCGCCTTAAGCTTCTTTTTCACGATAAGCATAAGTCGCATCAAAGCGAGACTGAATCCAATCGCCACTTAATATCGGCTCATACTTAGCAGGCTTATCGGGTGATTGACAAGACTCAACGCAGACCACATTGGTTTCGTAATCTGGCTCTACAAAAAATGGAAACGAATAACGATGTACACCCTCTAGCGGAGACACCACTCGGTGCGCCGTAGACACGTATTCATCATTGGTCCAGCGCTGCATTAAATCGCCAATATTGACCACTAAGGCGTTTTCAATCGGCGTTGCATCAACCCAACAACCTTGACGATTTTTGACCTGCAATCCGCCAATTTGATCTTGCAACAATAGCGTTACACAACCGTAGTCAGTATGCGCACCTGCGCCATTATCGTGATCGTTTTGTGGGCGCGGCGGATAATGAATCATTCGCAGTACCGTCACATGGTCGGTAAAGCAACGTGTAAAAAAGTCATCTTCAAGAGACAAGGCTTGCGCCATGCTGGTCAGCACTACTTTTGCTACGTCAAAAGCCGCCACGTAATAATCTTGCAGCACTTCCACTGCCGATGGATCACTTGGATTTTGATTTGGGCCGTACATTTTAGGGTATTTGGCCACCAGCGGATGCGTGACAGGTAAATCCAACGCCATATCAAAGGTTTCTTTCCAATCCGCATGGGAAACTTCGTCTAACTGTTCTTCACCAATACGCCCATAACCGCGATGATTCGGGCTATTTTTGATATCAATAGCTCGCTTGACGTCATCAGGCTGATCGAAATAGCGCTTCGCTGTCGACATAAGCTGGTTAAACAAGGTCGCGGGGATACCGGTATTCACCAAGTAAAAGAAACCAATTTCGCGGCAGGCTTTGTCCAGCGCACCCACTTCTTCTAGGCGTATCGAATCATTACTGTGCGTTAGCTTTGCTAAATCAATTAACGGGATAGACACGGTTGGGTGCTCCAATTTAATCATTGTGTTTATAGGTGAACCAGCGGCATCTAAGCACACTAGGTTCGTGACGACAATTTCACCAGTTGAGTATGTTGTGGGTTAAATCGCTTCAACCCTTCTTCACCAAAATCGACAAAAATCATCCGTTTACCGTCGGCTTCCTGACGCACAACTACCCCTTGACCAAATTGATCATGGCGTACCTTATCGCCGGACTGTAAGCCTTTATTGTTATCGCTCATTTGATGGCGAAACACCAGATTCGGAGAAGGCGTCACACGACTCAAATAACGCTGAAACAAGGTGCCTTTCTCTGTATCGATGGGTTCTTCGCTGGCGCCTTCATGCCACAGCTGAGTAATTTTACTGACCGCATAAGGCTGCGCTTCAAACACAAAACGCGACAGCGCAAGATTTTTTAAGGCCGCGCGCGGAATGTCGCCACGTTTCATTTTTTTACTTTCTTCTGGTGTCGGTGTTTCTAGCAACACCAGCTTTTGCTTAGCACGGGTAATCGCCACATAAAACAAACGCCGCTCTGAGGCCATCTGACTGGCGGCTTTTTTATCAATCGCACTCAAATCTTCATCGTAATACGGGAAGCGCCCTTCTTGTAAACCAGACAACAACACCAAATCGAATTCCAGCCCTTTAGACTTATGGATCGTCATTAGGTGAATGCCGCGCGCATCATCCGCTTGCTTTTCATTCAGCGTCGCCAGTTGCGTTAAGACACTTTCGGCGTCGCCGCCCACGCCACGCACATACGCCATAAAGGCATCACAGGTGGCGATTTTTTCTTGAGTTTGTATGTCTTTGTTACTGGTGCTTTCGAAATAGCGATAAATCCCCAGTTTTTCGAGAGTATGCGCCAAACCTTGTGCCGGGTCCGAGCGATAAATACTCAAGCTGCGCAGCCAATCGGCGCGCTCATAAAGCTTTTTAGCCCGCCAACCTTCACTTTGCTCCGCCATGGTTTCGATAATTTGCGGCAATAAATGCGGCGATTGCCTTGCTTGCTGGATCAAGGTATTTCGCTGCGCTACCGAGCCACCAAGACTTGGCACACTCAATAAAAAATCCACATCGTCACGACGAAAAAAGAGCGCCGGTTTTTCTAATGCGCCTGCTATCACGGCGAGATACGCCATCAACATGCGTATTTGTCGATTCTCCAACAGCGGCGAATCGCCATGTAATTGGTAAGGTACGCCCTTGTGCATCAGCGCCAGCTGCACCGGTACCATGTCACTGTACAAACGCACCAAGACCGCCGATTCATTTAAGGCGCGACCGGATTCTACCCACGCTTTTAACTCACCCAATAAGGCTTTGCCTGTTTTCGGCGCGCGCGCGAAGGACACTTGTGTGCTCTTCCCTTCTCCAATCACCAAGGCGTCTGGGTCATTTTCGCTGATCACACTCGACGCCATCAAACCGATTGCATGACCAAAACGAAAACTACTACTCAAGGGATACGTTTCCACCGCAGGGAAATCACGATCAAACTGACTCGCCATAATCTCCGGGCTGGCACCGCGCCATTCATAAATACACTGCTGCACATCCCCTACAATCATCCACTGGCAAGGCGCCGGATAAAGGATTTTGAGCAATTCGTACTGACAGGGATTAATGTCTTGAAACTCGTCAATCAAGAGATAACGAAAGTTCGGCACAAAACCGTGAACTTGATGACGTTCTGCTTCATCAAGGTCTAATAACAAGGCATAAGGATCGGCCAATAGATCCGCAAAGAAACGCACGTTATTGCGTTTTCGCAGGTCTTCAAGCTCATCGTACAAAGCAGGAAAGAACTGCCGCTCTTTTGACCAACCAAGGGATTCAAACACCACACTGGCTGAGGTCGCAGAGGCCTTCACTTGATCAATAAACAATAAGACGTCTTCCAGCCAATCCTTTTCGTCTTGTAAGGTGATTTTTTCCCCTTTGCGTACCAAGCGATTTAACGCTTCACGCAACATTTTCACCAAGCTAAAGTCGTCCGTTAGCAATTTAGCATTGGGCAACCAAGCTTGCTGCTCCAAACGCCGACAAAGCTTTAAGCCAAAACCATGAAAGGTCATCACACTGGGGGAACGCATATGACCAGTGTTGTTTAAATGCTGGCTTAAGCGCTCACTAAATTCTTCTTGAGCGCTTTTGTTGAACATAAATACACCAATTTCAGACGCATCGACGCCCTGCTCAAGCAAAAATTCTATACGCGAAATCAAGGTGGTTGTTTTACCCGCCCCAGCCACCGCAATGACTTTGGCCGGTGAGCTAATATTGTGCTCTACCACAGCAAGCTGCTCGGCCGTCAATTGGCGTGGCGCCACTTGCTGATCTATCAAAGTCTCATCCATCAAAATACGTTTGCCTAGTCTTCAAATAAGTTGCCGATCTCACGAAACGCCAGATGCTCACGACCTGCAATTTTTGCGATCGATTCACCACGCACCACCAAACGACGCTGTACACGAGCAAAAAACACACCATCGGCTCGGGCCACCAACGGGTAACGAGACGCATCGACATCGTCGGCCATTAAGTCCACTACCTCACCAATGACTTCACCCGCTTCCACCGTATCACCAATGTTTTTACGATAACAAACAATGCCGGCGCTCGGCGCCTTTACCAAATCCATTGCGTCTAATGGGTAATACACCACGGCGCTGTCATCGATCACAGACGCCTCACCAGCAATCACGTTGCGTAACATTAAATACGCAAACAATGCCTGTGCATCTTGAGTGGCGTATTCGTCCGATATGTCATTTTCGCCTCGTAACTCAACGGTTAGAGAACGACAGCCCCAAGGTATTAAATGAGCGTAGTCAGATTTAAGTGTTCGCCATACGCTAACATTGGTTTCATCAAAAGACGCCGCACCTGTTTCTAATTCAGACAAGCCTACTTTTGCACCCAACAACGCCAACAACGGTTTAAAATGCTCTTCAAATTCTTGCGCTACGTACGCGTGCATGCTCGCTTCACCAGAACAATGCAGATCCAGCACTTCATCCGCATCCATAGACAAGGCCAGTAACGTTTTCTTCATGCCTTGTAATTCGGTGTTTTCCGGCAGCGCAGCCAACTCTTGAGCCATGATTGAGCGCACCAAAGAGACATTTTCTTGGCCATCTGCACTGACTTCGCCTTTAAGACGCTTTTTTACTTTCTCGCCAAGCTGAGGCCAGTTGCGGTTAAAATTACCGCCACCATCAGAAAATGCAAAACGACCAGGAATATAGCCATGGAAATTTTGTGCCAAGCCTATCGGATTCGCCACAGGAACGATAATAATCTCTCCTTGAATCAAACCCTTCTCATCGGCGTCTTTAAGCAACTTGATCAAACTATTAAGCACCAAAAAACCCGGCCACTCGTCGGCATGAAGCCCAGCTTGTAAATACACTTTAGGTCGTGCACCTTGCTCGCCAAAATGATGCGCCTTAAGAATTCGCTGAGTACCCAATGTTGCACTCGGTAAAGTATGGGAATAAATTTGATATGACATAATAACTCGTATAGTTCGGTGAAATACGCGCCCACATTGAACAGGCAACAGAGCAGGCAACATGGTACGCTAAAACATATCTATAATAAAAACTTCTCAGTATTAAAAAATACTGTAATAAATGACCACTCTACTACGTCTATATAGTATTCACTGTCATATAAGCCATCATTAAGGAAGAAAGGAATGCTCAAATCTTTGATCGCCGCATCAATAAGCGGTGCTTTATTATTCACCAGCATCCACGCACAAGCTGATTGGCAAGACACGCTAAAAGAAGCCAAAGGCCAAACGGTCTATTTTAATGCTTGGGGTGGTGCGGACAATATAAACGATTATATTCGCTGGTCTGCTAAACACATCAAAGAGCAATACGATGTGACCCTCAAACAAGTAAAACTGACTGACACATCTGATGCGGTGAATCGCGTTCTAGCCGAGAAAGCAGCCGGTAGAAATACCGATGGCTCGATTGATCTTATCTGGTTAAACGGTGAAAACTTTCGCGCAATGAAAGACAACAACCTTCTTTATGGCCCATTCAGTACCGAGTTACCAAACTATAAAAAATATGTGAATGAGCATGCTCGACAAAGTATTACTCGTGATTTTGGCACTCCTGTCGATGGCATGGAATCCCCTTGGGGAATGGCCCAAGTTATTTTCATGTATGATACCGCCACATTGAAAAATCCGCCCAAATCCATGCCAGAATTGCTCGCTTATGCGGAACAACATCCTGGGCGAATTACTTATCCAGCACCGCCGCAGTTCCTTGGTGTCACATTTTTAAAGCAAGCTTTGTATGAACTAACACCCTATAAGCAAGCACTTTCTCAGCCTGTCGATAAAGCCGATTTTCAGAGAGTCACAGCGCCATTATGGGCATACTTAGATAAACTCAACAAAGTAGCATGGCGTCATGGCGTAATCTTTCCCACTGATTCCTCCCAAATGATTCGCTTACTGGATGATCAGGAAATTGATGTGGCACTAAGCTTCGATATTTCTGCCGCCTCTGTTCAAATTCAACAAGGCAATTTACCTGACACGGTTCGCTCATACGTTTTCACCAAAGGCACTATAGGTAACACACATTTCCTTGCTATCCCTTATAACAGCAGCGCCACTGCAGGCGCTGAAGTCGTGGCAAATTTCATGCTGTCTCCTGAAGCACAAATGCACAAGCAAACTCCCACTGTATGGGGTGACTTAAGTGTATTGTCATATGATAAATTGTCGCCAGCTGACCAAAAGAAATTTGATGCAATACCACGAGGCATCGCGACTCTTAGCATAGCCGAGCTTGGAAAAACCTTACCCGAACCTCATAGCAGTTGGGTAAAACCTCTTGAGCAAGAATGGCGAAAACGCTATGCACAATAGTGAGTAGTGTTTCGTATGATTTCTTGTTACTGAATTGAAGTACTGTTAACGCTTTATTAAGCAATATTTTGTAATCAACCATGTAATCTAAAAGTAGAGTATGTAACCCCGAATGCCATTAAAAAGCGTACGATTTATCACTTGGTTGGTCGCAATATTGCTTGCCGTTCCAGTTCTTATTGGATTAATTGGCACATTATTACCCGCGTTTCACTATTTCCCACCACTTGGCGAATACCATGTTACCTTCGCGGCTTGGATCAGCTTACTTCATAGTAGCGAGTTTTATTCAAGCTTAAAGCTGACCCTAGCCACTGGGATTATTTCACCCATTATTGCGTTATGGATGGCTTTGTCTTTATTAGCCTGGGGATACCAACGACCATTTTTTCAAAAAATTGAAAATCTGTTGGCACCAATACTCGCTATACCACATGCCGCCATCGCCATAGGATTACTTTTTTTACTGAGTCCATCTGGTTGGCTTATGCGCCTATTTAGCCCTTGGTTAACAGGCTTTGATCGTCCACCTAATTGGATTACCGTTCAAGATCCTTATGGCTTATCTTTAATCTTCGCCATCATAATGAAAGAAATGCCTTATTTACTGTTCATTATGTTGGCAAGCTTGCATGCGATTGATGCGAGAAAAACACTCGAAGTATGCCAAACACTGGGCTACAAGCGTTTGACGATATGGCGAAAGGTACTCATCCCACAACTTTACCCAATTATTCGCATGCCTATTTTTATTGTTATTGCGTTTAGCCTCACTGTCGTAGATCTAGCTCTTGTTATTGGCCCAAACACCCCATCGACTCTTGCTGTCACCTTATTTCGTTGGTTTAATGACCCATCATTATCTAAACGCTTTATTGCCAGCGCCGGCTCAATTGCATTGGTTCTGGTTATTGCTTTCGTCATATTTGGTTGGGAGATGGCTCACTACTTTTTCACTCGACTCACCAAAGCCGAACGCAGTAATGGCAAACGTTCGGGGCCAACAGACTACTTTCTGCGCTTGGGCGTGGTATTAGGCCTCATCACCTTATCAAGTGCTTTTGTTTCCCTTGTCATACTACCCATTTGGTCGCTAACACGTCGCTGGCGCTTTCCTGATGCTTTACCGGCGTCATGGACACTAGACAATGTCCAACACGCTTATCCGTTACTTTTAGAGCTGTCTAGCAACACACTCATAATCGCTATTGTCGCGACCGTTATTGCCTGCCTAATGAGCGCGCTCATGCTAGAAACTAAACGTCTCTCAAAGACAGCGAAAAACCACCCTTTTGATTGGCTCATTTATGTTCCTATTTTATTGCCGCAAATTGGTTTTTTGTTTGGGCTGCATATACTGCTAATTCAAATCAATCTAAACGGGACACTCGTAGCGATTATTGGCCTACACCTAATGTATGTTTTACCCTATGTGTATTTGTCATTAAAAGGCCCTTACTTAGCGTATCAAGAAGACTACCTAGTGCAGGCTAATCGCTTAAATAATCGACCTTGGCGTAACTATTTTTTCATCAAGCTCGCCATGCTCAAACCAGCAATACTCACCGCTTTCGCCATCGGCTTTTCAGTGAGTATCGCCCAGTATTTGCCCACTCTCATTGCAGGTGATGGACGATACAGCACACTCACCACAGAAGCGGTGGCACAAGCGGCCTCCGGCGATAGAAAACAAGTTGGGAGCATGGCATTACTACAAGCATTCTTCCCCGTTTTCATATTCTGGCTAGCTCACGCCTTACCGCCGCGCTGGACAAAATGGCGCCTATCTATCTATTTACGTATCAAAAAGTGTTACAAACAAATTCCTAAACAATCGTTAAAATGAACAACGTACATCATGCAGCTCACGGGAGAGAATGTGCTCATTATTAAAAATTTTTCGTTGTCATTAGCGAATAAAAAACTAATAACAGATCTCAATGTAACAATAGAAAATGGACAAGTGGTTTCTATAATGGGACCCAGTGGCATTGGTAAATCGAGCTTATTAGGTTTTTTAAGCGGCACCTTGTCTTCTGGGCTCAACGCCCAAGGAGAAGTATTTTTAAACAATGTTGCGATTCATAATAAGAAAGCGCAAGACCGTCGAGTTGGATTACTTCAACAAACACCCTTGCTATTCCCACATATGAGCATTCTAGAAAACCTTAGCTTTGCTATCCCTGCTAGAGTAAAAAAATGCGATCGACTCGAGCTCGCTTTTGAGGCGTTAGAAAAAGTAGGTATTAAAGACAAGGCAAATGCCACTCCAGAGCAACTTTCCGGTGGTCAACAAGCGCGTGTTGCGTTGCAACGCACGCTACTGTCTGAGCCTAAATTTCTTTTACTTGATGAACCTTTTAGCAAGCTTGACCCTGCATTACGTCGTGATGTGCGAGCTTTTGTATTGGATGAAATTCGTAAAGCCAACATTCCAGCCCTACTCGTCACCCACGACGCCGAAGACGCCAAAGCCATGGAAGGGTCTTGTATTAATTTAGACGCACCAGAGTAACCACAGAAAGCAGAAAGCAGAAAGCAGAAAGCAATTAGAGTATTAGTAAAAATACTCTAAACTTTCCAATCACTTCTAAACATTTATAAACGCCTAAATATTTCTAAATAAAGGCTTCACGGCAACCTCTTGGATCATCGCTCGATACGTCGGCAACAGACCCTTTATTTGAAAAGGCTCAACAGAGGGTGTTTCCAGTCTTTCTTTCATTATGTTAACAATTAAGTCGACAGCGCTTTCGGCCTCATCATCTATATTCAAAAGATAACTTTGATACAAGTATTGGTCGCCAAAGAGTTCAGGATAAACTTGCCTATTGGGCAGCACTGGGACACAACCAAGGGCGACGGCTTCGAGCACAGCCAATCCTTGAAATTCATGCAAAGCAGTGGATAAGACGATGTCAGCAGACGCTAAGCAACTAAGGTAGTCCTGTCTACTTTTAGCGTAACCGAATTGGGTAATTTGCTCTGGAAAAGCTTGTTGAATCTGTTCAAATTCTTTAGGTATTGAGCGAAACTGTTCGCCTAGAATGGCGATTTCAAATGGCACATGACGAACGTTTAATACTTGAAGAATCGCTAATAGACGATCTGGCCCTTTGTCATATTCCCACCTTGCTGACCAGACTAACCGAACCGGCACCTGCCCTCCTTGCTTATCGTTTTTCAATTTTTCCATCGAGCTGGGCACTGAGACAGGCACCGGCACTACGCAGGCTTTTTCTTCGGTCAAATTTAACCAATCGGGAGACACATAATCAGGCAGTTTTTTTAATAAGGCTCGTGCGCCAGAGAAAAATGACGCTTTATTAAACTGGCTGTTAAACACACACTGATCCGCCGCCAACGCACTGTATAAGGTCACCATCTGCATTTCGACCAAGCCCTGTTGTTTATCACTAGGTGGATAGGCAAATTGGTTTTCGTGAAAATAGAGTAACCAAGGGATATTTTGTAAATCAGGACAAAACGCTTTCAGACCCACACAATCTGTCATCGAGGTAGCGATGATCAAATCATAAGGTTTTTCTAATAAGGGTTTAAACTTAGGGTCAAAAGCAAAACTCATGGCATTGCCGCGAATCCGCCAAGCAAAATGCCGCGGTGGCAATGCCATATAGCTCCAATCATGCTCTGGGAGTTGATCCATCAAAGTTTGCGCCCACGCCTTATGGCTGCTCGCTTCGTAAGCACTAATTAATAAAATTCGCACAAAATACCCTTATTCGGTTTCGATAGCATGGTAAGTACTGGCTCATCGTTGTTGGGTCGAATATCATGTCAACCATAGTGGTTTTGCCATCCTTGTTTAACGCTTATTCCCACTGTATTTCATCAGACACTGACATTAGGAAAATCATGATTATTCACAAACACGATCAGGATCTTAACACGCCGACAGGCACCATGCGCTGTACTGTGTACCGCCCGCAAGCCGAAGGCCGCTTTCCTTGTATTTTCTTTTATTCTGAAATTTTTCAACAAACCGCTCCGATCGCACGTTCAGCAGCCATTATGGCGGGGCATGGTTTTGTCGTAGTCGTTCCCGAAGTGTTCCATGAATTAAATCCCATTGGCACTGTATTGGGTTATGACGACGCGGGTAAAGACAAAGGCAATGAAGATAAATTCACTAAGACGTTAGAAGCTCACGATACAGACACCATCGCCATGTTGGATTACTTTGCACAGCAAGAATATTGCACAGGGCAATTTGGCAGTATGGGCGTGTGTTTGGGTGGTCATTTGGCGTACCGTGCGGCGCTTAACCCACGCATTCAGTCCAGCTTTTGCCTATACGCGACCGACATTCATTCCAATACCATCCCTTGCGATGAAGGCAACGATTCCTTTACTCGCACTAAAGACATTCAAGGGGAATTAACCATGGTATGGGGCAAACAAGATCCGCATGTATCTACCCAAGGCCGTCAGAAAATTTACCAACAATTACTGGATACAGATCGAAACTTCACCTGGTATGAGGTCAATGGCCAACACGCCTTTATGCGTGATGAAGGCGATCGATATGATCCGGCTCTTGCTTTAGAATGTTACGCAAAAGCCGTGGCGCTGTTTCAAAAGACTCTGCACAAAAGCTAATCTTTTTGCCTTGTCATCTTTAAGGCGTTAACTGGTTGAGGTGAGCTTAGGGCTCGCCTCGCCAAATTGGGTTCAAGGTGCATTCCCCAAGCTCACTAGACATCCACATTTCACCATCTTGAATAGTCACATTAAGTTGCATAGAGCGAGCACACAACGCAGACAATTTTTGCACTTCTGCTTCGACAAATTTTAGGGTACGCAGGTTACTGAATCGACTGGTCTTGCCTTTATTTTGTTCCCACCAAATGTCTGATTTGTCATTGTAATTCACCACGATCACTTGCTGACCACGCCCACACGCTTTGCGCAGGCGTTTCTCATCTGGTTGTCCTAGCTCTACCCAGATCAAAACTTCGTCTGAAAAGTTCTTTTGCCAAAGGTCAGGTTCATCTTCGGTGCTAATTCCCTTAGTAAAACTAAGCTGCTCAACACCCTCTTTTTCATCCGCTAATAAAGCAAACGTGGCTAAACGAACCATCATGCGTTCTTGTGTTTCTGATGGATGTAGCGCCAAGGTTAAATCGTAAGTTTGATAATGATTGCGGTCCATATCGGACACTTGTAGAGAAGCTTTGTAAACGGTTGCTTTAGTCGCCATGGTATAAAAATCACTTACTGCATAAAAGTGGAGAAATCGGCATCGATCTTAGTAAAAGGGACACACGATAGAAAAGGTGCGCGAATTGTACAGGAAAAGCGCCTACCCATCATAAGTAAAACTCTGATAGTGAAATAGCGCCCATAAAAAAACGCAACCTAGGCTGCGTTTTATCAGAGCTATTCAGACTGTGCACAAAAAGAATTACTTCTCAGCACGACCAGCGAATTTACGTTCTTCAACGTTCACTTTGATCTTATCACCTGTCGAAATATGCTCAGGCACTTGAATGATCGCACCAGTAGCAAGCTTCGCAGGTTTGTTACGAGACGTTGCAGAAGCACCTTTAATAGAAGGATCTGTTTCAATGACTTCTAGCTCAACGTTAGTCGGCAATTCCAAGGTAACAGGTACGTCATCAACCAAGACAATTTGAATGCCTGCTGTGGCTTCATTGATGAACAGCAATTCTTCTTCGATTGACGATTTGTTCAAGCTGTAAGGTGTGTAGTCTTCGTTGTCCATGAAAACGCATTCTTCGCCATCGGCATAAGAAAACATAACCGGACGACGTACTAAATCTGCAAGATTCAGCATATCTGAATCTTTAAATGTTTCATCAATTTTGCGATCCGTCACAACATCATACATACGCATGCGGTAAAGACTGCCACCAGCACGACCTTGTGGTACAGAACGCTCAATGTCTCTCACAATGTACGTTTTGCCGTCGTATTCGATGGCCATATTCTTTTTAATGTCACTCGCCTTTGGCATTTTCTACATCCTAAACTGTCATGTTATTAAATAGGTAAGTTTTATCTTTTTTGGCACCATGCTAATCACCTATTACGGTGCCAATCAATCGCATTCTAAGGCGATATTTTCGCCGCTGATGCTAATCCAGTTAACGAAATACTGCTAGCAATAATTCACTCTATAGAGCCAATTACAGTCGCTAATACTGATTGTACTTTTTCGCACTGCCTTTTACTTTGTCTATTGGATAATGGCGTGCGTTTTTCTCGATTTTCTGCTCCGCCGCCGCCATTAAATCAATATTCAACTTGTCTGCCAAGCGCACGGTAAAGAGCAAAACATCTGCCAGCTCTTCTTTTACCGCTTGGGTTTGTGACTCGTCTAATTGGTAAGACGCCTCTTCCGTGAGCCAGCGAAAACAATCTAATAATTCTGCGGTTTCCCCTGCGAGCGCCATAGAAAGGTTTTTCGGAGAGTGGAATTGATCCCACTCTCGCTCCTCGGCAAATTGACGCATTGTCTGTTTCAGTATTTCAAGAGAATCCATTACTCACTATCGACTTTCATATATTTGCTATTAAGCACATGGTAGATAGGATACAAGGCATCCGCGCCTAATATTTTTGCACGTTCAGGCGACCAACCTACAATCTCATCAGGTAAATTCTGGTTATCTTTAAATGGCATTTCTAAGGTAAAAGAAAGGCAATTATAGGTCTCACCAACCCATTTGGTCGCTACGGTTAGATTAGCCTCGCCAAACTGATCTGGCGCATAACCAATGTCAGTTTGAAAATCTGGGCTCACTGCCACGAACATGTCTTTGAACAAGGTTTCCATTGCTTCCATGCGAGCATCAAACGAAGGCACACCTTGGCAACCATCCACAAAATTCACTGGCAAGGCTTCGTCGCCATGAATGTCTAAAAACATGTCTACCCCAGTTTCAGCCATCTTAGTTTGAACTGCTAATACTTCTGGGCTGAATTCTTTCGTCGGATTTTTCCACTCACGGTTTAAATTCACACCTTTTGAATTTACCCGTAAATTGCCATGAACGGCACCATCTGGATTCATATTGGGTACAATATGGAATCGACATTTTTCCAACAAGGCGCGTGAAATAGGGTGAGATTCGTCAAACAATCGCTCTAATAATCCCTCAATAAACCATTCTGCCATGGTTTCACCTGGATGCTGACGAGCGGTAATCCAAATGTTTTTCGCTAAACCTTGGGTTTTACTGATTTCCAGCATGGTGATATCTCGCCCTTCAGCGGTTTCACCTAGATGATGAGTAATACAGTCTTCATTGCTTGCCGCCCACGCCATCATGTCTAAATGACGCTCATAGCTGTATGGCGCAAAATACGCATAGTAAACGCTGTCTTGCTCTGGCTGGTGGTTAATTACCAGTTTGCCATCAATATACTCAGTAGGAACACGAAACCAGTATTCCCTGTCGTAGGAAGCGACCGCTTGATAATCAACCCAACCTTCTGGGTACGCAGCATCACTCGCGTTCTCGAATTGAATTACGCAACTTTCGCCCATTCCGCCTTGTAATCGAAAATAAAACCACTGGAGGAATTTAGAGTTTGTATCATTGGGGATTTTTACTCTAATATTGTCCGGATCCGAGGCTTCAATAACAAAGATGTTACCGCCATCAAACGCACTACTGATCTTGATTCGGCTGGTCATTCTTTATTCCTTAAAAATCAAACATTGGTTCTATATATGGCAAGTTTACCTATATTCATGACGGCTGTCGCCAATTCATCTGACGAGCCCGCTTTTCCTCTTTTATTTACTTGGTCAACGCCAGAAGCACAAGTGAAAGAAGTGCTTGTGATTCCTGATGACGAATGGTTAGAAAATCATCATATCGATGCGAACGCCCTAAACCTTGATGAAAATCAACTGTACGAATTCGGCTTTGAAGCCAGCGACATATTGGTTGAGTGGACCAATGAATTCGATACTGACGTTATTTATGGACTTGACCCTGATGAGTTAAGCCTACTGGTAGAAGCCACTTATAACATCAAAAACTTAGATCCGAGCTTTGAAATACTGAGTATTCATTCTTGGTTCGATGAGCGCGGCGTGTCACTAAACGATTCACTGGCAGAGCAAGGTCTAACCACGCCCCTACACTTACTACCACCTGATGAAATTATCATTCAATTGTTGCAGATTGCGGTTGAACACGGATTGATAGATCCCGCAGACATTCCAGATAGCACCCAAGAGTAAGGTTTCTTGACACTGTTATAGGTCAATAAAATGATGAGTATAAAGACAAGAAACTGGCACTACTAAGGTATCCTATTTAGAGTCAGAAGAGATTAATTGTTAATGATTAACTTTACCTTTTCTGACTCTAACTGGAGCCCTTGTGATAGATATTCTCCCCGACTTATGCGATCTCTACCGTGAACATCTTCAGATTGCTGATCCAATTTTCAAATCCTATGGCAAAAAATCCCATTTCTATGGAGAAGTTGTCACCATATCTTGCTTTGAAGATAACAGCCGCGTTCGAGAGCTCGTCGCCACTCAAGGCAAAGGTAAGGTGTTAGTTATCGACGGCGGAGGCAGCGTTCGTCGAGCATTACTGGGTGACATGCTGGCAGATAAAGCCGCGAAAAATGGCTGGGAAGGGATTGTCATTAATGGCGCAATTCGTGATGTCGCCGCCCAATCTCAAGTCAATCTCGGTATTCACGCTTTGAACGCACACCCGGTACCAACTGAAAAACGTGGCTTAGGAGACGTTGGTAAAACGCTTCACTTTGCAGGCATAACCGTGATGCAAGGCGACTATATATATTGTGATTTAAATGGGATTGCAGTTGCTAAACAACCGCTTGCAATGCCAAAGTCGTAAATAGCATTTTTCATTATAAAGTTTTCGTTATAAAGCTTTCGTTATAAAGATTAGAACTCAGCACGCTATCTGCAATGTGCTAGTTAACTGCGTTCATACTAAGTACGACAACGAGGTATGAACTTTTCAACATCACTAACAGAGGTAAATCCTTACAACTCAATTTAATTATTAAAGGGGCACATGATGAACAATAGTTTCGACACCCAATACTCTCTCGCTGTTAACAGTGAGCAATATCATATTCATTCTTTAAAAGGGCTTGGCCAGAAAGCCAGTCGCTTACCTTTTTCTTTAAAAATCTTGCTTGAAAATCTACTGCGCAATGAAGATGGCGTTAATATCAAAAAACAAGATATTCAAGCCTTATTAGACTGGGATTCCAAAGCAACCCCCACAGCCGAAGTTGCCTTCACTCCCGCGCGCGTTGTTATGCAAGATTTCACTGGCGTACCTGCTATCGTTGATTTAGCGGCGATGCGCGATGCAATGGAAAAGCTGGGTGGAGACCCCGCCAAAATCAACCCACTGTCGCCCGCCGAATTAGTGATTGACCACTCAGTACAAGTGGATGGCTATGGCAGCAATGGGGCTTTCGATTTAAATGCAAAACTCGAATATGAACGCAATAAAGAGCGCTACGAATTTCTGCGTTGGGGTCAAACCGCCTTTGATAATTTAAAAGTTGTGCCGCCAGCAACCGGCATTGTTCACCAAGTAAATTTAGAATATTTGGCACGCGTTGTCTTTAATGAAGACAAAAATGGCCAAAAGGTCGCCTACCCTGACACCCTGGTTGGGACAGACTCCCATACCACCATGATCAATGGTTTGGGGGTACTCGGCTGGGGTGTTGGTGGCATTGAAGCCGAAGCTGCCATGCTGGGGCAACCTATTAGCTTACTCATCCCGCAAGTTGTTGGTGTGAAATTAACAGGCCGATTGCCAGAAGGAACCACCGCGACAGATTTAGTATTAGCGGTGACGGAAATGCTCAGAAATTATGGGGTTGTAGGCAAGTTCGTCGAATTCTACGGCGATGGTTTGGCTGACTTACCACTAGCGGATAGAGCGACAATTGCCAACATGGCACCAGAATACGGTGCTACGTGCGGTATTTTTCCAATCGATGATGAAACCATTAATTACCTCCGTTTAACCAATCGTGATGAAGAACAGATTCAACTGATTGAGCACTATGCAAAACACCAAGGACTGTGGCGAAACAAGGGAGACGAAGCAGACTATACCGATGAGCTTGAGTTTACACTTAATAATGTCGTGCCAAGCCTTGCAGGCCCTAAAAGACCTCAAGATAGAATACCGCTTAATGAAGCCGGAAGCGTCATTCGTAACCACTTAAAAACCTTTCAAGACGAACGAATCGCTCGCCGTGCCCATAACGGTGACGCCATAACGCTCATTGACAGTGAAGGGCCTATCACCAACCCAGAAGAGCCAATAGATGAAGCGCAATTCATGGGGGCCGCCAACGTCACCTTTAAAGGCCAAGAGTTTGAGCTAAACGATGGTGCTTGTGTTATTGCCGCGATTACAAGCTGTACGAACACCTCAAATCCGAGCGTTATTATGGCGGCTGGGCTGGTTGCTAAAAAAGCCAAAGCATTAGGCATCAATACAAAACCTTGGGTAAAAACGTCTCTCGCGCCCGGCTCCAAAGTTGTAACAGACTATTTAAAAAAAGCAGGGTTATTGGAGGACTTAGACAGCCTTGGCTTTAATCTCGTAGGTTATGGCTGCACCACATGTATCGGCAACTCAGGACCATTAGGCGATGAAATATCTGAGGCGATACAAAAACATCAACTCATTGTAAGTTCCATTTTATCGGGCAACCGTAACTTTGAGGGACGCATTCATCAAGATGTAAAAATGAACTTCTTGGCCTCACCACCACTGGTTGTTGCCTATGCAATTGCCGGTCGTACTGACATAGATGTTTACAACGAACCGCTCACACAAGATCCACAAGGCCGTGACATTTATCTTAAAGATATCTGGCCAAGCGCCAAAGAAGTAAGCGATCTGGTTAAGGTGACGGTCACCCAAGACATGTTTGAAAAAAGCTATGCTAATGTTTACCAAGGCGATGAGCATTGGCAAACAATTCAAATCCCCGATGGCAAACTTTATGATTGGAATACGGCATCCACTTACATCAAAAAAGCGCCCTTTTTTGATGGCATGACCAAAACGCCACCAGGGATTCCTACCATAGAAGGTGCTCGCTGTTTGGCAAAACTGGGGGATTCAGTGACCACTGATCACATCTCGCCAGCCGGCGCCATTAAAGTAGACGCTCCAGCAGGCTTGTATCTACAAGAACATGGCGTAGAAAAATCACAGTTTAACTCTTACGGATCTCGTCGTGGTAACCACGAAGTAATGATGCGCGGCACTTTTGCCAACGTCAGGCTGCAAAACTTACTTGCTCCTGGCACAGAAGGCGGCGTTACCCGCACACAACCTAATGATGAACTGGCGACTATTTATGATGCCGCTATGGAATACCAAAGCAATAACATTCCGCTTATCATTCTTGCTGGTAAAGAATACGGTACTGGTTCCTCTCGTGACTGGGCAGCAAAAGGCTCTTTATTATTGGGCGTGAAAGTGGTCATTGCACAAAGTTATGAGCGCATCCATCGTTCTAATTTAATTGGCATGGGGATTCTACCCTTACAATTTAAAGACGGTGAAAGCCATGAGTCATTAGGCTTAACAGGACAAGAGCAATTTGATATCAAGGGTCTGACCAACAAAGCAACGCAAGTCACCCTAGTGGCCACCGACAATAACGGTAAGCAAACAGATATTCTTGTTGATGTGCGCATTGATACACCAAAAGAGTGGGACTACTACAATCACGGAGGTATTTTGCAATACGTACTGCGTAACATGCTCAACTAGTTAGCGGTTTAAAACACAATTAAAACGCCCAATTCAGTGATGAATTGGGCGTTTTTTTACGAGCATCCATAAGAAAAAGCCGCTCTATTCGCTAACTTAATGCACTAAGCGTGTGTGTGAACAGACTACGTACGCCATTAACAATCATCTGAACAGACATCATCAACAATAGCATCCCCATTAAGCGTTCTAATGCAGCTAGCCCTTTTTCTTTCAATAACCTATTCAGCATTGGCGCCATCATTAAAACGAAAACAGACACACCCCACGCACAAACAACAGAGACCAACAACCCACCGTGATCACTTGGATAACTTTTCACCATGACTAACAAGGTCGCCAGCGTTGATGGTCCAGCCAACATAGGAATAGAAATGGGCACGATGAAGGGTTCGATCACGGCGTTTTTTTCTTTCGCCATGACCGATGGGAAAATCATTTTAAGCGCAATCACAAACAAGACCACCCCACCCGCAATAGAGATAGACTCTGTTTCCAAATGCAACAGCTGCATAAATTGCGCACCGAAATATAAGAACGCCACCAAAATAACCAAACCAATCACACCATCGCGTGCAACGATTGCATATTGACGCTTCTGTGGAACGCCTTTCATCACGGACAGTAGAATCGGAATGTTACCAAAAGGGTCAATAACAAACAGGAACAATAAAAACGTCGAGAGAATAGAAAAATCGGTATTCATGAAGAACTCATATCTTAGGTTTTAAAAAGAGATAGCCACTGAAAACTAGAATGCATAGACAAAAAATAAGAAATCTTGATGTTTGGCATGTTTTAACAAAATAAAACTAGCTTCTGATTGATTTTAATGAGGCTATACTTAACTATCTACCCGCTAAATTGGGCTGAGCATAGTACCAATCTAATATTTGTTAAGGAAGGCATAAATCAAGGCATTTACTTACCGCTGCTATTAAGCAAGCTCAAAGAAAAAACAACCCAAACTGACCACTAGTTCAAATTATGCAAAAAACTAACCCTGATAGCGAAGATCAAATTCTGTCAGCGAAATAGGTTTACTAAAATAATATCCTTGATAACCATAAACATCATGCTGCTTTAACAACTCAAATTGCTCATTGGTTTCCACTCCTTCTGCCACCACACTCACACCAAAATTATCCGCTAGATCCACTATCGACTTAACCATTAAGCGAATTTGCTCACCTCCTGCCAAATCTTTAATAAAAGAACGATCTATTTTAAGCTCATCAATCGGCAGTCGATGTAAATAACTAAGTGATGAATAACCCGTACCAAAGTCATCCAAAGAAATGGCAATACCATGAGACTTTAATCTATTCATTTTATCCGTCGCGTCATTGATATCTTGAAGCAAAACCGTCTCGGTAACCTCAACAATGAGTTTGCTTTTATCAATATCATAGGCGCAAACCGTCGCCATGAAATCATCAACAAATTGGCTTTGCCAGATTTGCTTGGCGCTTAAATTCACTGACATAGTTAACATTTGGGTACTTGAGGACTGTTGCCACTTCTGTAGCTGTTCGCAGGCCTGCATAAGAACTTGCTCGCCAATATTAATAATCAGATTACTTTCTTCCGCTTGATCCATAAAAGCAACCGGAGGCAATAACCCTCGTACTGGATGCTGCCAACGAACCAAAGCTTCAGCTCCTATTAATACCGCCTCTTTGTTGACCTTAGGTTGAAGATAAATAATGAAATCATGATCAAGAACAGACTGTCGCATGTCCTTATTAAGTTGACTTATATGCGTCAGATCATCTTTCATATCAATATCAAATAATAGAGCATGTTTACTGCTACTTGATTTAGCACGGTACAACGCAAGATCCGCCAATTGTAGCAATGCACCAGCAGTCACATCATTGCTTTTAAAGACTATTCCGCCAACACTAATAGAAATATCGTAATCAACAGACACATCATGATGGTCATTTTCTATTGTAAACGTTTTTGATACTTCTTTAATTAACGAATCCGCATGCTTCTGAGCTTCAATCGTCGATGCTTCTTTATCTGAATCAATTAGCGGATAGATAATGACAAATTCATCACCACCAAAACGAGAGGTAATCATTGTCTCTTTGCTTACACCTAACAAGCGAGTGGCGACCATTTTGAGCAATTTATCACCCATATGATGCCCATAACTATCATTTAGCAATTTAAAACGATTAAGATCTAAGAACAAAACAGCACTATAGCAATCCTCTTGTTTACTTAATAAGAGGGTCTTTTCCAACTCAATTTCCAGTTGGGTACGATTTACAAGACCTGTCAGTCCATCATAATAAGCAAGACGTTCAATTTTCTGTTGGTTATATTTTTCTGTGGTGATATCTAGAATAATACCCACCAACCAAGTTGGATCACCATTACTATCAAACTCAGCCACACGGCCACGATCCCAAACCCATATTACTTTCCCATCAGGCCGTTTTATACGAAACTCAATACTATATGGCTGGCTCGTCTTCAATAACAAATCCAATGCCTGAACCACTGCCACTCGGTCTTCAGGTAAAATACAGGCTTCAAACTCTTTAAAGGTTTCTTGGCTCGATCCAACACCCGTAATCAGGTCCCATCGCGCATTGTGAAGCACTTGATTGGTGTGAACATCCCATTCCCACAAGCCTTCCTCAGACACATCTAAGGCATGTTCAAGGCGTCTTTTATCTCTATCGGCATCTTCTTTCAGTTGTGTGATATCAGTAACATCTTTAGCAACGATAGCAACTTTAAGGTTGTTTTGAGTATCTCTGAATGGAATTTTAGTGGAGCAAAGGTGTTGCTTTCTACCGGTATCAATATTGTACAAAGACTCACTAACGGTTTCTTTTTCAAACTTATTGATAACAGACTGCAAACTCTCCAAAAAAGCATCCGCTTGATCTCTATGCCGATCAAAAAAATAATCGTTTTTACCTATCATTTCATCAGGTGTACTGCCGTATAAATAGGCTAGTCTTTTATTGCAAAAAACATAATCTCCGTTGTATTCCTTAACGGTAACAATGTCTTCCATCTCATGAATAACATTGGTAATGAGATCCATGTTTTTCATAAATATTTTGTGTAAAAAAACAGAAGTGATCCCACCTGAAATAAACACAAGAGCAACGATGGAGAGCCCCAGCTGAAATCTGGACATTTCAACCAAAGAGTAGAGGAACAAAAACACAAGAAGACAAATAAAACTAATTATAACCGAAACTAATCCTATCTTTAGTCTACTGTAACCAGTCACATTATCCATCTAATCGTCCTTATAGGTGAATGGGGATATTGTACGATTGTAGCTCAAAACAATCTCGTAAATTATATAATATTTGCTTGTTTGGTTTTAGTGCTTTCGAGGTGACATCAAACGTTAAAACGACTCTCCACATTGAAAATAAAACTTTTCCACTATAAAAAAATAATTCAATCTAAAGTCAGCATCCTATTACTTGGCCCTAACTGAAGATTATTGATTAATAAACATTAATCTTCACATACAAATGTAACACAAGCGTTGTAAACTGCTTTTTTTCAAAGACGTACTAAGGAAACACGCCATGAAATGCAAAGCGCTAATACTGCCACTTTTCTCATTGTTACTGCTTATATCTAATATCGTCAATGCCAACGACCTAAAAGTAGGCAGCATAGCACTTGTCCCTCTTAGTACTTTGCACCCTACCCAACCTGCTATTGGTTACGACCAAGTTTATTACAAATTAGGACGCTTCCAAGCAGACCCTAAGAAACAATTTGATGAAATCTGTGAAGCAAATGGTCAAAAAGGTTTATCTCATTTTACCTCAAGTTCTATGCCCAACATTCCTAGCAGCTTTCAATGTGACGAGGCCGTGGGCACAGAAAAGAAAGATATGAAAACCATAGTGATTGCGCCAAATGGCCAATATTATCTTACAGATGGACATCATACATTTAACGCCTTCTGGCAAATGAAAGATGGTGGAAAGCAATTTAAGGTCAATGTTGTCGTTGCTAAAGATTATCGAGCATTACCTACCATGGCAGCATTTTGGAAAGCCATGGTAATAGACGGAAATACATGGCTACAAAACAGTACCGGGCACGCTATTACCTATCAGCAGCTTCCTACTTCTTTGGGAATGGCCAATTTTGAAAATGATAAATACCGCTCCCTTATGTACTACTCTCGCGACGTAGGCTGGAACAAGCCTAAATCTCCAGTACCGTTTCTTGAATTTTATTGGTCTAAAGAAGTCCGCAAAGGCATTGATCTAAACCATTATGACCTAACTTCTGCCAAAGGGTACCGCCAAGCTATCACAGACGTCAGCCATTACCTTATAAATATGAAAAGCGATAATGTTGGCGGCTCAGGAAAAACAACCAAAGAAATGGGACAGTTTACGGCCTTTAACAAAAAAGGACTGAATAAACTACTCAACCCTAAAAAGGGAAAAGTGACTTATATGTTGAAATATAAGAACAGCTTATAAGATTATCATCGTTATCCTAAAACCTTGATCTGCCGTTAAGGGCAGATCAAGGTTTCTAGATCGCACAAAACTTGCGCTCAACCGTAAAACACGACTGACAAAAGGATTTTTACTGTTAGAAAATGTCATTTTTTAGTACTCTCTGCGCTCTTCAATCAGTAAGCCGCCTACACCAACATGTTTAAAAAATTTCTTATTCTCAGTGTCATTTTCTTGATCGCCCCCTTCCAGTCCGCCATTGCCGCGCAAAATTTTACCCTTATTAAAGCGCAAGCAAAATTATCTGACGATACTTACCTAACTGCCGACACACTTAAAGATAGGCTGAACCAACAAGGGCAGGAGCTGGTTCATCAATCTTTGATACCTGCCTCTCAAGTCAGTTATTTCTTAAGCCAGAAGGACGGAGTACAAACCATTGCCATCCGAGGCACCGCTAACCTAGAAAACGCCATTGTAGATTTAACGGTATCGTTACAACCTGATCCCATCTTAGACATTAAACTGCACCAAGGCTTTGCTTCTGCCGCGAGAGCCGTTTACGAAAACATGAAACCCTATCTTAAAAAAGATGAAGCAATACACATCACTGGACATAGTTTAGGTGGTGCGATTGCCGTTATCTTAGGTATGTATTTACAACACGACCATTACCAAGTCACTCAGTTGATCACCTTTGGACAACCCAAAGTCACCAATGTGACGGGAGCCAATAAATTCAGTAACTTACCCTTGATTCGTGTTGTTACACTGCACGACATTGTGCCTTTAGTACCACCAATCAGCCCATTACAAATAAAAGACTTAGACATTTTCTGGCATATGGGACAAGAAGTTATTTTAATGGGAGATAAAAAATACGCTGAAACCAATGGTATAAAAAGCGCCCTAAGAGCGACAAAATTCACCACGTCTATTCCTAACGAACAAAATCTTAATGCTCACAAGATGTCGACCTACATGGGCCGAATTAATGAACTCCAGGACAATCCAGTGGAAGTTCCATATAAAACAGATATTAATTTATTTGGTTTTTCATTCGATTAAGACCAACCCGAATATAGGCTTTTCCAGACATAAAAAAACACCCAGTAAAATATCACTGGGTGTTCTTTATTTCCGTTTAGATAATTGAAGCAAGTACGATGCTCAGATCAAGTCTGATAACGCTATAAACGTAACCCTATCGGCAAACTTTCACCAACAAGGGCATTCAGCTCATTACTATTGATCTCTACTTGGCTTTCAAGACGCTCTAACCATTGAGCCGGACATTTGTCTTTTACTAACTTTTTGCCAATTTTCTTACGATAATCTTTAAGCGATGCTGATTCATCCTGATTCATTTGGCTCATAAGTACCGCGGCAAGCCCAGCCTGCTTACGTTTTTTCCAATCCTCTTTTAGAGCTGCGTCTAATAGAGGATACAGTGCGTCTTCAGGAATACGAGCTTCCTGCTCCCCACTCAATAAATGGCGTGAAGCAATCCGTCCCAATGTCCACCAAGCGGTATCAGGCTCTGAGGATTTTGACAGCCGCTTCAACAACCACTCTATCGCAGTCAGTTTGTCGGCTTGTTCTAACTTCTCTAGGGCACCGACAAGACGAATCAAATCATCACTAGAACGGGTTAATAACGCCTTCATTTTTTCACGAGAACGCTGTCCCGACGGTGAATAAAATTGGCTAAATTGTTTAAATAAAAGGGTTTGCTGCTCAACAGATAAACCACCAGCAATACGTCGATACAGCGTCCAATATTGCCCCCAAACAGCCGCAGCATCATGCTGAGTACCTGCCTTGGTAAGATTAATCACTTGCTGTACTCGAGCAAGATCTTCCTCTGCGCCATAACCAGGACGCAAACAATAACCAATCAGTTGCAACCATTGACGTTCATGTTGAGCGCTTTTCATTCGACCTGATTTCAAGCTCAATAGCTTATCAACTAGGCGTCGCGAGGTAGCAAGGTTCCAATGGTCACGACTACCCAAAAGCGAATCTAAATCCTGCTTAAGGGACTTCACTAGATCGGGTACTTGTTTTTGCCCAGCGCTAGAGAAACAGTTAGTCAAATGTTCTTCGGCTTGGCCCATATTGGCGGGCAATAAGCCGGTGCTAGTCTTGACACTCTCAGCTGATGCGTTAGCTGGCGAGGCGTTAGACTGCGTAGAGAAAAGCAAACGCCACTGATCGCGCTCATTCTTGCTTTTCAAGGAGACTTGCAACACGCCCACTTCCGTCATTTGCACGGCCAAATTAACAACGGCTTCATTCGCATCAATTGAAGCATCCAGTTCAGTCGACAAGGTGGAAATATAATGCAACCCTTCGTGCTGCCGTACTTTGCCTACAATACAGTCGATATGATCATCTGAACGATAAAGGGGAAATTGAACCTGTTGACCTAGGGTGACAAAAAAATCTTGTTCTAGGGTTAAGGTTTCTCCTTTCAGCGTGTCTTTTGGCAGAATACCCACGAACTGATCGTCACCTACTTGCAGATATAAAGCATGTGCGACACCACTTTCGATTCGTGCACCCTCACCCACTAACGCACTCAAATAAAGAGCAGCGCCTTTCGCAACGGCATCATTTGGTTCATCAGCAACACAGGCTAATAACGGCGTGTCAGACCAAGCATTAAGCTGGTCTAATAGCTGCGCTTTTAACAGCGGGCTATTAAACAATCCACCATTAAACAAAACAGCGTCTGGCATAATGTTACCAGTGGCTTGTTGAATAGCCTCTTGATGAGTATAAAGAAATGCGGCCAAATGCCGGGTAAATGCCGGATCTGACTCATACGGCAAGCCCAAAGTATGCATGGCGTAAGCGCTTTTTTGCACCTTAGTATTCTGGTCTACCAATGGGAAAAAGCCGCTTTGAATTTGTTCAAGTAACGCATTACGTGACACGGAAAATTTCTGTGAACCACCAATCAAACGACTGCCGCCGCCCAGCACTGTAATACTGACACGATCTGGGGCAGCTTCACCGAGCAATGTCTCTTTGGCTTGACGCGTTTGCTGTACTAACGCAGCAAGCCGCGTCGCAGACAATGCGGAAATTTGCTTAGGATCAAGCTGAAAAGCCAACGCCTGATCTAAATTATCACCACCTAATAATAAGTGTTCGCCTACCGCTATACGCTTTAGTGACACACTCTTATTAGCGGACGTAGTCGGCTGAACAGAAACCAAGCTAAAATCGCTAGTGCCACCACCAATATCAACCACTAAGAGCATTTTTTTATTTGCTAATGCCGCCAGTTTCACATCGTCGTTAATATAGTGATAGCAAGCAGCTTGCGGCTCTTCCAGCAAGTACAAATCATCGAGACCTGCATTTTTTGCTGCCTCAAGGGTTAAAGCACGCGCCTCTTCATCAAAAGAGGCTGGCAAGGTCAAAGCAACTTTTTGCTTTTCTAGAGGCGCATCAGGAAACGTATAATTCCAGCTTTGCTTGATGTGCATTAGCAACACTTGGCTGGCTTCCAATGGGCTTATTTTTTTAGCAAATTCGCTTGCCCAAGGAAGAATGGCAGAACGACGATCTACTTGGCGATGACTCAACCAACTTTTTGCGCTCTGCACTAATTGTCCGGCACGACGCTGACCAAGCGCTAACGCGCCCACACCAACGACACGCCCTTTATCGCCATTACGCCAAGGCAGTACCGGGTCCAGCTTTTCATCCGCCGCCAATAGATAGATAGCGCTTGGCAAGAAGGTAAACTCTTGCACAGAACCATCTGACATGACTTGCGGAATTGGCAATAGAGTCGGCTCACCTCCATCATTCGATAAATAGGATACGACGCAATTGGTCGTACCTAAATCAATCCCAACTCGAAAAACTGACTCTGGCATTTACGCCTCCCTGACTTGAAACTCAATCGTCCAGTTTAGATTCGATTTCGTATCGTGAGCTTGCAATAAAAGCAATCCTAACTCCGTGACACGAGCGGTTAGATACACTCGAACCATTTCACCTTCTTGATAATGACCCGCATCCAATTGAATACTAATGGGATTCAATTCAATAAGCTGACCAAGCGCAAAAGAAGAAATCACCTTACCCACTGAATCTACTTGATTGCCTTGCGACTGGAAGAAACGGAAGGTCACCGATTCACCCACGACAAGCGAGAACTCATTCGGTAACATTTGCTCTTCTGAACCTTCATCCAAACCAAATGGTGCCACACAAACAGCATCCACTGGTGGCGCCATTCCTGGAATAGCAGGCATTGGGCTAGCGACACCAATATAATAATTCGCCGCTAAGCCACTTTTTACTTTTACCCCACCTTCAGCTTGCACCAAGGCATAATAGGTTGCTCCTTTCGCCACCGCATGATCAAGGTGTGACGGTGCCAACATAGTCAGCTCAACACCCTCTAACATGGCGCGCAGTCGAGTTTCTATCGTGCTGCGAATCAAGCTGGCATTAAATACACCGCCATTGAGCAGGATTTTTGTTGGTTTAGCATTATGCTGTGCCAAGAACTCACTAATATGGCGAGTAATTGCAGGATCACTTTCATAATCCAAATTAATGGTACTGATACCACTACGTGGAGCTTTATGAGCTTGCTCACCAAACGTCACTTCTGGAAAGAAGCCTTGCAACAATAGCTGCTGAACATCGTTTTGAGTCAAGGTTGTTTTGATGCTGTTATTGAACAGGCTACGTCCGCGACTGGGTACGACAACACTCACATCATTCAAGTCTGCGTTAGACAGCAACCTCTCTTTCGCTTCACGGCACGCTTGAGTTAAACCAGAAATTTGCCACGGCTCTAGGGTCGTTCCACTTTGTGCAAGCTGACCGGCCAAATGATAAGTCAGCGTCATATCCATGTTATCGCCACCAAGAAGAATATGACGACCAACAGCAACACGCTCTAACCCTAACGTTCCATCTTGCTCAACCGCTTGAATCAAGGATAAATCGGTAGTACCACCACCCACATCAACCACTAAAATGTGCTCATCGACGTGTAAGGCATCACCCCAAGTTTCTTGGTCAGCTAACCACGCATAAAACGCAGCCAAAGGCTCTTCAATCAATCGTGCACGCAAACCTACACGTTCCGCCGCTTGCTCAGTAATGGCACGCGCGGCTGGATCAAATGAGGCTGGCACAGTAATAACCACATCTTGCTCAGCAATGGGGGCATTTGGAAACGCCAGCGTCCAAGCATGTACAAGATGAGATAATAATGTTTCCGTGATCTGCGCTGGCGAGACTTTTGAGACCTCTTCTAACGCGTCGACCGGTAAAATAGCTTCATCAGCACCCACTCGTGAATGGCACAACCAACTTTTCGCACTTTGAACCAAGCGCCCAGAAGATTTCGCACCCAACTCACGAGCCAATTGACCAACGATGGAATTTGCTCTACCCCAAGGCAGCTGCAAATCGCTTTCTAAAAATTCGGTCGCATGAGGAAAGTAAACAAAAGATGGCAATAAAGGCTGTTCTGTTATTTGTCCTGCCGCGGTAAATTGCGGGATACTGAGTTGTTTAATCTCAGGCGTTGCGTTTTCTTGTTTTGATTCAGAATAGAAGACAGCCGAATGCGTGGTACCTAAATCGATACCAATAAAATAATCGCTCATAGTTAAACCTCTATTTCAGCGGGCGCCAAGATGGTTAGATTGTCGGTGCTGCTGACTTTTGGAAGCTGAGTTTTTGTCACTTTCCAACCAGGATGAATTAAGGTACCAGCATACGGGCCAGTACCTTCAACACGACCTTCTAGCTTGATCTGCTTAGCGTCGTAGTCAGACGCTACCTCAACACGGCTGTTCTCTGGTGCTGTGTTAACAACGTCGATAGTAAAGTGCTGGTTAATCACTTTAGAGCAACCGGCATGAATTTGGCGCGCCGCCGCGCCAACCTCGGCGTCGTCATAGCCATCGATACTTTCTTGAATAAAATCGATAAAACGTGCTTCGTGTTGTAATAATTGCAACAGTTGGTGAGCACCGTCCTCATTGACGGTGGCCAATACTGGCGCAGCCACTTCGACTTCACGAATGACTTCAATTTCTTTGGTTATTACAGTGGGCTCTGCTTCAAAGGCCAGCACTTCACCCTTACCTACAGCAGAACAACGGGCAGCGTAATCGCCACTGCCCATGTATTTAAAAAACTGACCAAACGCGCCAAAGAAGCGCGGTATAAAAGAGATTGATGTGATTTTTTGGCTCATAATCTACCCATTCTGCATTTCTTCTAACTCAAGCCAACGCTCCATGGTTGTCTCAAGTTCGTGTTCTTTAGTAGTGACTTTCGCTAAGGTCTTTTGAACCTGCTTCGCATCACCGGCATAAAAATCTGCAGCGCTAGTGATTTGATGCAAAGCGGCAATTTCTTGCTCTAACTTAGCAATCACTTCTGGCATCAAATCAAATTCGCGCTGTATTTTATAGCTCAGCTTTGCTTTCGGCTTAGCGGCCACGGCCACCGCTTCTTTTTTGATTTCAATTTTGGCAGGTTTCGTTTCGTTGGTTTGCGATGTAGATTCTGTTGGGAATTTACCACCTTGACGAATCCAATCTTGGTAACCACCGACGTATTCACGTACACGGCCTTCACCTTCAAAGGCAATTACGCTGGTCACAACACTGTCCAAAAATGCACGGTCATGGCTTACTAATAGCAAGGTGCCGTCGTAATTTAATAGCAGCTCTTCTAACAACTCTAATGTTTCCACATCAAGGTCGTTGGTTGGCTCATCCATTACGAGAAGGTTCGCAGGTTTGGTAAATAATTTGGCAAGTAACACACGGTTACGCTCACCACCTGACAAGGCTTTTACTGGCGTACGAGCGCGCTCAGGCGGGAACAAGAAATCACCAAGATAACCAATAACATGCTTAGTCTGACCATTAATCTCAATGGTATCTTTGCCTTCACCGACGTTCTCAGCAACCGTTTGTTCAGGGTCTAATTGCTCACGCAGCTGATCAAAATACGCCACGTTTAGCTTAGTACCTTGGCGCACTGTACCTGAATCTGCTTTTAAATCGCCTAACAGGATTTTTAGAAAAGTACTTTTACCGCAACCATTTGGTCCGATCAGTCCAATCCGATCTCCACGATTGACGATCAAATCCATTGGGCGAAGAATCACTTTGTCTTCAAACGAATGGGCCACTTGTGTGAACTCTGCTACCAATTTGCCGGAGCTTTCTTTCGACTCAATCGTCATTTTAGCGTTGCCTTGACGGCCAATACGCTCAGAACGTTCAACACGCAACGCTTTTAGCGCTCGTACTCGACCTTCGTTACGGGTGCGACGTGCTTTAATACCTTGGCGAATCCAGACTTCTTCTTCTGCCAAACGCTTATCAAACAACGCATTGGCACGTTCTTCTTCTTCTAAAAGTTTTTCTTTGAAGACAAGAAATTCGTTAATGTTGCCACTAAAAGAAATTAAGTTACCACGATCCAATTCGATAATACGATTGGCTAGTTTCTCAAGGAAACGACGGTCATGGGTAATAAACAAAATCAAACCACGGAATTGCTGAAGCTGCTGCTCCATCCACTCGATAGTAGGAACGTCCAAATGGTTTGTTGGTTCGTCGAGCAAAAGCACGTCTGGATTTGATACCAAAGCTTGAGCCAAAATAACACGACGACGCCACCCACCAGACAATTCAGACATTAACTTGTCTGCAGGAAGTTTTAAACGCTGAATCATGTGATTCACACGTTGCTCAAGATCCCAGCCTTGAATCTTATCCAGCTCCGTTTGAATATCACCAAGTTCATTAGCGTGGTCATTTTCAAAATCTTCTAACAACGCAAAGTAACGTTTCATTAGGTTATGAGCTTTACCTGCGCCTTCACTCACTACTTCACGTACAGTTTTGTTGTTGGCATCAGGAAGTTCTTGAGGAAGCTGCGCAACACGCATACCGCCTTCGATTCGAACCATGCCTTCATCAGCAACCTGTTCGCCTGAAATAATTTTTAATAACGTAGATTTACCAGCACCATTACGACCGATGATAGCAACACGTTCGCCGGCTTCAGCAGCAAAACTAATTTTTGACAGCAGCGGATTATGCCCGAATGCAACACTGACCTGTTCTAACGACAATAGACTCATATCTATCCAAATAAAAAAAGAGGGTAAATTTTGTGCGCGTATAATATCACCCTTCCTAACGAAGGTTTAGCGAAACAAAGAAACTGTAATCCAAAAACTGACAAAAACCATTAATTAAAAAGAGAAAAAAGCCCATACATTGGTATCCATCTACATAATCACGAACAATATGCTTAGATAAGCAAACAAGGATCATTTTATCGCCCTTCAATTGTGCATATAATTGACACAAACTTGATAACGACATACAACATAAGAACAATATAAACCAACCTACTAGGGAGCGGTTAATGGAGCTTAAAAACAAAGCAGGTCCAATTTTTGCGATCACGATAACCGTTGCCGCTGTTTTATGGATGATTGCAGGTGGCCATGGCATCACCACAGCCCAACATGATGATCCCAGCTCAACAAAAAGCTCAGAAGACAGCAGCCCTAAAGAGAATGCGCTAAACAGCAATGCCAACAAATCCCTAAGCACTCAACAGTATTCGGTTCAAGCCAAAACCATTCACGCGCAAATGACCGAGTTACACCTTACCCTTTCGGGACAAACCCTTGCCGACAAAACCCTTATGTTAACCAATAGCTATAAAGGGAAAATTGTTGCGCTGTATGCTGATAAAGGCGACTTTTTGAAGAAGGGCGAGCCAATTTTGCAAATTGATACTCGAGCACTTAAATCGCAAATAAAAGAAGCAACGCTACTAACACAACAAAGAAGTATAGAACTAGACGGCCTGACAAAACTGAAAGCCAAGAACTTAGCCTCTAATGTTAAATTAGCCGAAGCCAAAACTAACCTCGCGGCCGCACAAAGCAATCTAAAGACACTGGAAATCCATTTAGAAAACGCCACGGTTACCACACCTTTTACTGGCACACTGAACACATTAACGGTAAAGCAAGGACAAATAGTGGGTGAGGACACACCGATTGGCTCACTCATTTCTTTAGACCCGCTGCGCATTCAAGTGTCTATTCCACAAAACAAAATACAACAAATCAAAATAGGAACGCTGGGGAAAGTTCGCTTAGAATCTGGTTTTGAGACCACTGGCAGTGTGTCTTATATTAGTGCAGAAGCAAATCAAGAGAGCCGCGCCATTAGCGTCGAGTTATCAATACACAACCCTACACATAAGATCCCAACAGGATTAACCGCTGACGTAGATTTCACGCTTACCAAGCAAAAAGCTCAAGCCTTTTCACCCGCCCTACTTACCCTAGATGACAATGGACATACCGCTGTAAAAGTATTGAACGACCGTAATCAAGTGACCATTTTACCAGTCAATATTGTCAAATCTGGACGAGACAATGTCTGGGTAACTGGCCTGCCAGACACTGTCAACTTGATCACGGTCGGACAAGGTTTTGTTTCCGCTGGCGACACTGTTGAAGCCCACTATTAATAAGGATTTTTAAATGAAAAAATTAATAGAAGCGGCTTTAGCTCGATCACGAACGGTACTATTATTGTTTAGTCTCGTATTGATTGCTGGAGCGGTGTCTTACATTGAAATCGCTAAAGAAAGCACACCAGACATCACCATCCCTATGGCTTACGTGTCTGTTACTTTAGACGGCATTTCACCAGAAGATGCGGACAGTTTGCTAGTCCACCCTTTGGAAAAAGAACTGAAGGGCCTAGATAACCTTAAAAAAATCAGCTCTGTTGCCTCTGAAAACCACGCATCAATCATTTTAGAGTTTGACCAAGGGACAAATATCGATCAAGCAATCATCGACACTCAAGAAAAAATTAACCGCGCTAAAAGCGACCTTCCTCAAGGCGCTGACGAACCAACCGTAACAGAAATAAATCTCTCTACCTTCCCTGTACTACGCATCAATTTATCTGGTGATGTAGGCTTTACTACATTAAGCAAAGTCGCCAATGACTTGCAAGACAAAATTGAAGCGACTAATGGCGTACTCGAAGCGGCGATCAGTGGCGATCGCGATCAGCAAGCGCAAATAATTATCCGCGCTGATCAATTAGACTCGTACAATTTAAACCTCACCGATGTGGCTAACTTTGTCTCAGGTAACAACCAATTAGTAGCAGCAGGCAACCTAGATACTGGTGCAGGCCGCTTCCCTATTAAAGTCCCGGGTCTACTCAAAAATAAAGAAGATATTCTTAATTTACCCATCAAGGTAGATGGTGACAACGTCGTTAAATTAGGGGATATAGCAAACGGTGAATTAACCTTTGAAGATCCCACAAGCTACGCCAGAGTTGATGGCAAAAATAGCATTTCACTCGCGGTCTCAAAACGGGTTGGCGCTAACATCATAGACACGATTGATGCTGTCAAAGCCTTGGTTAAAAAAGACAGTACTCAGTGGCCTCAAGGGGTTAATTACACAATCACCCAAGACGAATCAAGCAATATTAAAACGTCGCTTAATGACTTATTTAATAATGTGATAACAGCAACGTTATTAGTCATGATTGTCATTGTCTGGGCGCTTGGTATCCGCAGCTCAATATTAGTCGGATTAGCCATTCCCGGCGCCTTTCTAGCGGGCATTTTATTGCTTAACATTCAGGGCTACACCATTAATATGGTGGTACTTTTTGCGCTAATATTAAGTGTCGGCATGCTCGTCGATGGTGCCATTGTTGTGACTGAATACGCCGATCGCAAGCTTGCCGAAGGCGCCCCTAAAAAAGAAGCCTATAGCGAAGCCGCAAAACGCATGGCATGGCCTATTATCGCATCGACGGCAACCACCTTGGCCGTGTTTATGCCATTACTATTCTGGCCAGATACGGTCGGTGAATTTATGCGTTATCTGCCTATTACGGTTATCGCTACACTCACAGCATCTCTAGTGATGGCGCTCATTGTGCTTCCTACATTAGGCTCTTTAATCGGTAAAAAAGGCAATTACAGTGACGCCACCCTACTTTCATTACGCCTTGCTGAAAATGGCGACCTAACAAATCTCAAAGGGGTTACTGGCTGGTACAGTCGCGTACTTACTCGCTTAGTCAACATACCAATTTGGGTTTTAATGTTTGTCATTACGTTACTAATCGCCGTTCAGGTTACCTATAGTCTTTATGGCAAAGGCGTCGAATTCTTCCCAAGCATAGAACCCGAAGTGGCTAATTTAGAGATCCATGCTCGAGGCAACTTATCCTTACAGGAAAAAGATGTTTTGGTGCATAAAGTTGAAAAGCTACTTATTGGCAATCCAAACCTTAAATCTCTGATAGCTACAACATTTGCTACCCCCAGCAATAAAGATGCGCCAGACAGCATCGGCAAAATTTCTATGGAGTTTATTGACTGGTCACAGCGTGAACCCGCCAGCGTCATACTTGAACAGATTCGCGAGAAAACAAAACAAATCCCTGGCATCCTAGTCACATCCGAGATTCAACAAGGCGGCCCGCAATCGGGTTCAGACATACAATTAGAGTTGAGTTCAGATTATTCTAAACCTCTGAACGATGCAGCCGACATGATCGCCGAACAATTAAGACAACAGGATTCGATCATTTCAGTAGACGATGATAGATCGCTTCCCGGTATCGAATGGCGCCTTGAAGTAGACAGAGCCAAAGCCAGCCGCTATGGCGTTGATGTAAACACGCTTGGAAGTGTGGTAAAGCTGGTCACCAACGGATTAAAACTGAGCGATTTTTTACCAGAAGGCGCAAATGACAAAATTGATATTGTTTTGCGCTATCCCGTTAACAATCGAAGTTTAGAACAACTAGACCAAATACAGATTCCATCCAACAAAGGCCCTATTCCAGCCAGCAACTTCATCCATCGCTACGCAGCACCTAAGCAAGGTGTCATCAATCGAACAGATGGCAAAAAAACCGTCACGATTGACGCCAATGTGAAAGATGGCGTGGTGGTCAACGACGTTATCAAAACCATAAAAGCGAAGTTAGACAAAGAGCTTCCAAGCGCGATTACCTATCAATTTAGAGGCAACACAGAGAACCAGCAAAAGTCGACCGACTTCCTGATCAAAGCTTTTTTTGTTGCCTTCTTTATTATGGCGATCATTTTGGTTACGCAATTTAATAACTTCTTCCAATGCGCACTCATTCTAAGCGCCGTCATCTTCTCTACCATTGGTGTCTTCATTGGTTTGATGATGAAAGGCCAGCCTTTTGGCGTGGTCATGAGTGGCGTCGGTGTTATCGCCTTAGCTGGCATAGTGGTGAATAACAATATTGTTCTAATCGATACTTTTAACAATCTCAGAGCACAAGGCATGAAGGTTCGAGAAGCCGCTATTCGTACCGGCGTACAACGCTTGCGCCCGGTCATGCTCACCACGATTACCACTATTTTAGGACTCGTTCCTATGGTGTTTCAGCTCAATATCGACCTAATTCATCAATCTATCAGTGTTGGCGCGCCATCAGCGCAATGGTGGACGCAACTTTCTACCGCCATCGCCGGTGGGCTGACATTCGCCACACCATTAACGCTGATACTGACACCTTGTCTCTTAGTCCTCGGATATCGTCGCGGAGAACGTAAAAAAGACGCCTTAGAAGCGAGTGAAAAACTTGAAGAGGTTAAAAGCGAATAACAGAATTTTATTCTTAAATTCAGCTAACAAGAATAAATGCAGCACTGCAAAAAAGGCGCAGAAGAAGTGAAGAAGAAGCATCACACTCTTCTAGCGCTTACCACTGATAATCGGCTGCACATAGGCATTCGCCACCTCCACGCAGACCGGCCTTTGAATGTATTGGCATTTACGTCAATTAAAAACAACAAAGCCAGGCATGAGACCTGGCTTTGTTTTATGCAACGACAATAGCGAGCTATTTTTACATAGGGTACATCATGTCATTACTAGAAGCTGTCTCGACGGATGATTTCTTAGAATCATTACGAGCGCTTTCAAGACCTTGAAGATAAGACTCAGTGATGTCTCCAGTAATGTACTTACCATCAAATACTGAAGTATCAAATTCACGAACATCAGAGTGCTTTTCGTCAACACAAGCTGCAATCAAATCGTCCAAATCTTGGAAAATCAATTTGTCAGCACCGATTAATTCACAAATCTCATCAACATTGCGATCATTGGCTATCAGTTCAGTCACCGCAGGCATATCAATACCATACACATTAGGATGACGAACTTCTGGCGCGGCAGAGGCGATGTACACTTTCTTCGCACCCGCTTCACGTGCCATTTCAATAATTTCTTTACTCGTGGTACCACGAACGATGGAATCATCAACCAACAGAACCGTTTTGTCTTTGAATTCAAAAGGAACAGGATTCAATTTTTGACGAACAGACTTTTTGCGTATTTCCTGCCCTGGCATAATAAAAGTTCGACCGATATAACGGTTTTTCACCAGACCTTCACGGAACGGAATATTCAACGTTTGGGCTATTTGCAATGCAGCCGTACGACTGGTATCTGGAATCGGAATGACCACGTCTATGTCGTGATCTTTCCATTCACGGCGAATTTTCTCCGCTAAACGATCGCCCATATTCATACGGGCTTTATACACTGAAATACTGTCGAGTACAGAATCTGGGCGAGCAAAATACACATACTCAAACAAACAAGGACGTGCGACTTTTTTTGGCGTGCACTGACGAACATGAACATTGTGGTGCACATCAAAGAAGATGGCCTCACCTGGCTGAATGTCACGTTCTATTTTAAAGCCACCTGCATCGAGCGCCACGCTTTCTGACGCCACCATGTATTCAATACCGGTCTCAGTTTGTTTAGAGCCGTAGATCAAAGGGCGAATACCATCTGGATCACGAAACGCTAAGATACCGTAACCAGTAATCAGCGCCACAACCGCATAACCCCCTTCAATTCGCTTATAAACACGCTCTAGCGCATTGAAAATATCTTCTGGCGTTGGGATAAGTTTCCCTTCCGTATGAAGCTCATGAGCCAGTACGTTCAACAACACTTCTGAATCAGACGTTGTATTTACATGACGAAGATCAGATTCAAACACCTCTTGTTTCAGCTTCTTCGTGTTTGTTAAATTGCCATTGTGGGCAAGAGAAATACCGTAAGGAGAGTTAACATAAAAAGGCTGCGCTTCTGCTGAGCTAGAAGTACCCGCGGTTGGGTAACGAGCATGCCCAATGCCGATATTACCCTGAAGCTTTTTCATGTGACGCGTACGAAATACTTCACTAACCGGACCATTGTCTTTGCGTAAGCACAAACGACCATTATGGCTTGTTACCATTCCTGCTGCATCTTGTCCGCGATGTTGAAGCAGAGTTAACGCATCAAAAATAGCTTGGTTGACCAGGGACGTGCCAACGACACCAACGATACCACACATGTTCTAGATCCTCGTGTTGGGGAAATTGTGTTTATAAACACAATAAAGGTTCTTCATTTTTTGCTGCTTTATAAGCAACTAATTTCCAAGAGCACGATCTATGAGAGACGGACTTATCATGTCCGAACTCTTGCCTAACATATCTCGTGTCCAGTCTTTCAAAAGTACTAACTGAGGAATCAATTGTGATGACTTCCAAAGTTCTGTTTTTTCTATTGCTGGGCTCAAACTCAATAATGAAACAAAAGCCACAACCACTAAACCGCCTCGTGCAAAACCAAATACCATTCCTAATACCCTGTCAGTACTAGAAAGGCCAGTTACTTGTATCAAAGAGCCAATCAAATAACTCGCTAATGCACACACCACGAGACTCGCAACGAATAAAGAGACAAAAGAAACGATATAGCGAATCTGGTCACTTTGAACCTGATCGACCAATAAAGCCTGCATATTGTCAGAAAACTTAACCGCAACAACAAATGAGACAACCCAAGTGACTAGCGATAAAACTTCTTTTACAAATCCCCTCTTTAGACTTAACAAAGTGGAAATAAGAACGACGGCAATGATAAGCCAGTCTAACGTTGAAATTGAATTTACAGTGTCCATAATGACCCTATTAAAAGCGCGCCGAAGTTTAACAGAAGGTATAGATAATCCAAATACCGAAAAACAAAACTCGTATTAATTTTCAGAAAATCTCACAACAATCCCTTTTAGGGAAAATTTCTTCTGGATATTGCTTTGGACTTTTTCAGAGGTATCTCGGTCTAATTCAGGGCCAACAAACACTTTAAATAATGAATTTGTAGTGACGCTATACGCTGAGTAATTTGCTTTTTTTAGCTTATCAACCAGTCTTTTTGCATTATCTTCTTTTGAGAAACTGGCGATCTGAACAGTCCAACGACCAGAGGGCGTAGCAGCAGGTTTTAATTTGACTTTTGGAACACTTTTTTGCACCACTTTCACTGCTGGTGCTGGTGCTGGTGCTGGTGCTGGTGCTGGTGCAACGTTGTCATTTTTAGTCGCTGGCACAAGACTTATATCTTGAGCCGATTTCGCAACCGTGTTATCCGATGAAATAGCGGCCACATCACTTTTACCTGAATCAGGTAGTGCATCTAATGACTGCGCCGGTGCAATTTTCACATCAGGAAAGATGGGAGGTTTACTGACTGCCACTTGAATATCGAGCTCAGGAGGACGTTCACCATCTAGAATTTGTGGCAAAATAATCGCTGCTGCCACAATCATAATCCCTGCCCCAATCAATCTATAAGTCATCTTTTTATCTAACATTGTGCTTCCTTATGTTTGATATGAGCAAGATAGTCAGTCACAGTAACAAAAGAACCAAAAACAATAATCGGGCGATTTTCTTCTAATGCGCGACAAGCAGCAACCTCAAAAGCCTCAGCAATGCTCGAATACTCATTCGCAACAATATCATGCAACCGCGCCAAGACTTGACCTAGCTCTTGTGCTTTTGCCCCTCGAGGGCCACCTAAGTCAGCTAAATACCAAGAAGAAAACTGATCACAAAGCGTTGTCATAACACTATTAATGTCTTTATCTTTTAGCATGCCACACACAGCAATGGGCTTAACACCAAGCTGTGACACTCGTTTCGCCAATTCACCAGCCGCTTCCGGGTTGTGAGCGACATCAATGTAAATTAAAGGACTTTCATTTACTTTTTGAAAACGCCCCGTTAATTCAGCAGTCTGAAATAATGCTTGCAGATCAAGTAGCTCAAGATCAAACCCCATATAGCTCAACACAGCGACCACGGTTGCTGCGTTCTCCAAGGGCAAATTAGGTCGTGGTAAATTAGCAAAGACCTGATTGTTACCCGTCCAAGACCATTGATCCCCATTGATTTGGTAAGAAAAGTCTTCCCCTTTCTGACGTAAGTCTGCACCTATCATCACAGCAGTCTGAGCCAGACTACGAGGAGGATTTACGACACCACTAATCAGCAGTTTATCTTTACGCGCAATCCCTGTTTTCTCACGAGCAATCACCTCAATGGAATCGCCCAGCCAATCCGTATGATCAAGCGCAATGGAAGTCACGACAGCCACATCGGTATCGACCATATTGACCGAATCCAAACGACCACCCAAACCCACTTCTAACACCCAGTAATCTAGGTCTGCTTGTGAAAAAATCCACAACGCAGCCAAAGTGCTGAATTCAAAATAGGTTAATGGCGTATCGCCACGAGCGGCTTCAATCGCGCTAAACGCCTGACAAATGATTAAATCGTCACAAGCAGTATCATTAATGGCGATACGCTCATTGAAATCAATAAAATGGGGAGAAGTATACGTGCCAACCGAATGGCCTTGGGAATACAGATACTGGGTCAACATAGCACAGGTTGACCCTTTACCATTCGTCCCAGCGACCGTAATAATTTTGCCTTTCGGTCTCGAAATGTTTAATTTTTCTAAGACTGAACTTCCTCGTTCGAGACCTAATTCGATCTCGGAGGGGTGTTGGCTTTCGATGTACGAAAGCCAACTATCTAACGACGTTGGCGTCATTTATTTAGGCTGCTCTGTTAGTCAACAATGACAAGATATTGAATAAGCGATCGCGCATTTCTTCACGTCCGATAATCATATCAAGCGCTCCTTTCTCTAGCAAAAACTCGCTACGCTGGAAACCTGCAGGCAGTTTCTCACGCACTGTTTGCTCGATAACACGAGGACCAGCAAAACCAATCAAGGCATTTGGCTCAGCAACATTTAGGTCGCCTAGCATAGCAAGAGAAGCGGAAACACCACCAAACACAGGATCTGTCATAACAGAAATGTATGGAATGCCTTCTTGTTTTAGACGTTCAAGACCCGCACTGGTTTTGGCCATTTGCATCAAGGAAATTAAAGCTTCTTGCATACGAGCGCCGCCACTGGCTGAGAAGCAAATCAATGGGATGCGTTTTTCAAGACAGACATTGACAGCCTGAATAAAACGTTCGCCAACGATAGCGCCCATAGAGCCGCCCATGAAGCTAAATTCAAATGCCACAGCAACAACGGGCATGCCATTTAGAACACCTTCCATTGCAACCAACGCATCTTTTTCGCCTGTTGCTTTTTGCGCAGCCGTAATACGATCTTTATAGCGTTTGGTGTCTTTGAACTTGAGCTTGTCTTCAGGCTCAAGGTGAGCACCGATTTCAAAACGCCCTTCTTTATCCAAGAAAATATCCAAACGACGACGAGCACTGACTCGTAAATGGTGACTACATTTTGGACAAACGTCTAAATTTTTCTCTAATTCAGGACGGTAAAGAACATTGTCACACTTAGGGCATTTTTTCCAAAGGCCTTCAGGAACAGAACCTAATCCGCGTTTTGATTCGCTACGTACAAGCGACGGTACAAATTTGTCTAACCAGCTACTCATTTAACTCTCCATATCTCTGTTTACAGCTGCCGCTTAAGCATCCATTTCTGTGCGCATAGGCGCTAGAATGGCTTGCAAAGCGTCAGCGATATATTCTTTTGGCTGATCTTTATTTTCAGCAATGGCATTTACCAAAACACTACCAACAATAACACCATCAGCACACTTACTGACAGCGGAGGCTGTTTTCGCATCGCGAATACCGAAACCCACACCAATTGGAAGCGATGTAATTTCACGCAATGAATCGACGTGTTTTTGAACACTATCCACATCCAGTTCAGCCGTACCAGTGACACCTTTTACCGATACGTAATACACATAACCGGAAGCCAGATCACAAATTTTCTTAGCTCTAGCCGGTGTTGTTGTCGGCGCTAACAAATAAATCAGGTCAATCTCGTTTTGGCGGAAGCATTCTACTACATCTGTCGCCTCTTCTGGAGTCAGATCGACTAATAAAATGCCGTCTACACCCGCTTCTTTCGCAGAATTTGCAAAAGCTTGATAACCAAAGAACTCAATTGGGTTCAAATAGCCCATCAAGACCACTGGCGTATGAGAGTTTTGTTTACGAAATTCAGCAATAATAGCCAATACCTTTCGCACACTGGTGCCAGCCGCTAAACTACGCTCACAGGCTAACTGAATAACCGGACCATCTGCCATAGGATCAGAAAACGGCATACCAATTTCAATCACATCAGCGCCAGCATCAACCAAACCATTCATCATGGTAACCGTATGTTCTGGCGTTGGATCACCTGCGGTAATATAAGGAATTAATGCTTTTTTACCTGTTTTAGCTAGATCCGCGAAACACTGTTTGATTCGGCTCATACTGTAATCCCATCCAATTCAGCAACCGTCATAATATCTTTATCACCTCGACCTGACAGGTTGATCACAACAATCTTGTCTTTTTCCATTGTCGCCGCTAATTTCATACCATAAGCCACCGCATGGCTTGATTCTAGCGCCGGCATAATACCTTCTAGGCGTGTCAGATCATGAAAGCCATCCATCGCCTCATCGTCATTGATCGCAACATAATTCGCACGACCAATGTCTTTTAACCACGCATGCTCTGGACCCACACCTGGGTAATCCAAACCTGCAGAAATAGAGTGCGTACCGATAATTTGACCATCATCGTCTGCCATCACATAAGTACGATTACCATGAAGCACACCAGGACGACCTGCTGACAATGGCGCCGCATGACGACCTGTTTCTATGCCATCACCACCGGCTTCTACGCCATACATAGCCACACCGTCATCACCAATGAATGGATGGAACAGTCCAATCGCGTTAGAACCACCACCAACACAGGCAACCAAAGCATCAGGCAATCGACCTTCCTGCTCCATGCACTGTATTTTAGCTTCACGACCAATCACGGACTGAAAATCTCGTACTAATTTAGGGTACGGATGAGGGCCCGCTGCGGTGCCGATAATGTAGAAAGTATCGTCTACATTACTCACCCAATAACGCATTGCTTCATTGAGCGCATCTTTCAGTGTTTTGGTACCAGACTCAACCGAAATCACTTCAGCGCCCAATAGCTTCATACGATAAACGTTCAGCTTCTGACGACGAATATCTTCCGCCCCCATGAACACCTTACAATTCAACCCAAGACGAGCCGCTACAGTGGCAGAAGCCACACCGTGCTGTCCGGCGCCGGTTTCAGCAATAATATTAGGCTTACCCATGTGCTTCGCCAATAAGGCTTGGCCAATGGTGTTGTTGATTTTGTGCGCGCCCGTATGGTTCAAATCTTCACGCTTAAGGTAAATCTTAGCGCCACCGGCTTTTTCAGTTAATCGCTCAGCAAAATACAATGGAGAAGGACGACCAACATAATGGGCTAAATCCTTATCAAACGCGGCTTGAAATGCAGCATCCTGAGACAACTCTTCGTACATTTTTGTTAAATCATCAAGTGCAGACATTAACGTTTCAGAAACGAAGACTCCACCATACTGACCAAAACGACCATGCTCATCCGGCAAGGTTTGATCTATATCTTTATTGCTCACGTTTTGCTCCACTAATAAATTGTTTTACTTTTACCTTGTTCTTTAAGCCTTTGGACGCCTCAACACCACCGCTAACATCCACCGCATAAGGAGCAACTTGCTCAACCGCATGGGCAATATTTTCAGGTGTTAAGCCACCCGCCAAAATAACCGGCAAAGGTAAGTTGTTTGGAATCAAAGTCCAATTAAACACTTCCCCCGTACCACCCGGTACTCCCGCTTTATAGGCGTCTAATAAAATGGCATTGGCCGACAAATACGTTTGCGTTGCCGCTAACAAATCATCGCCCTCTTTAACCCTTAATGCCTTTATATAGGGACGATTATAAGATAAACACTCTTTTTCTGATTCATTTCCATGAAATTGAATCATCCAACGAGAATGACCTGAGATTACTTCGTTAATTTCATCACTTTGAGCATCCACAAAAAGCGCTATTGGCACAACAAAGGGAGGCAATTTAGCAAGGATACCATTGGCTACTTCAGGATCGATATAACGAGGGCTTTTTTTATAAAAAACGAAACCCAGAGCATCCGCACCATATTCGCAAGCGGTAAGCGCGTCCTCAAGGTTAGTAATTCCACAGATTTTAACGCGACAAGGCATACTCTGGCTCTTCTACATAAGGTAAAAAATGCGGACCTAATGGTCGCGAAGGGACATTGAAATGATCAGGGTATTCAGCATCAACAAAATACAAACCTGTTGGCGGTGCTGTGATACCACCTTGAGTGCGATCTTTAGCATCTAATACTTGTTTCGCCCAAGAAATGGGCTTCTCACCCGCTCCAATGGTCATCAATACACCCGCAAAATTGCGAATCATATGATGCAAAAACGCATTGGCACGCACATCAAGCACAATGTACTGACCCAATTGTTGAACTGAAAAATTCAAAATGGTTCTCGTGGGCGTATTGGCTTGGCAACCAATGGCACGAAAGGACGTAAAATCATGAGTTCCCAGAAAGCACTCTGCGGCTTGCGCCATTGCGCCAACATCTAGCGACTTGTAAGTCCATGTAAGACCCGAAGACAAGATAGCAGGACGCAGAGCCGTAGGATAAATGACGTAGCGATAGCGACGACTAAGCGCACTAAATCTAGCATGAAAATCATCATCAACGTACCGAGCTGCGACCACCGCAATATCAGAAGGCAGATGCGTATTCGTGCCTAACGTCCAAGAGCGCTCACTGCGCTCCTCATCTGTTTCAAAATGAACCACTTGCGAACTGGCATGAACACCAGAGTCTGTTCGACCTGCGCAAATAACGCTCACTTTGTGGTTTGCAATCACACTCAGTGCTTTTTCTAAATTCTCCTGAACAGTGGGTACATCGTATTTTTGTGCTTGCCAGCCTTTATAGGCTGAACCATTATATTCTACTAACAGGACAACTTTTCTAGTCACTTGGGAACATCCGCTCCATCATACTTTTTGCGTCGGCAATTTGTTTTTCATTGCCCGTGGATACAACATCTTCAAGTATAACACGCGCACCCTCATCGTCACCCATATCCATATAGGCACGAGCAAGATCAAGTTTAGTTGCCACCTCATCTCCGCTGGCATCGAAGAAATCAAACTCTTCTTCGTCATCGTCAACCTCAGCACCCTCTGCTGCTTCTTCTACACCAAATGAAGGTACTTCAATATCCGTCATATCATGCTGCGCTTCTGCTAATGTTTCTTCGATAGTGGACGCTAAAGATTCGTTTGGCGTTTTATCGAACAAAGCAGACTCATCAAGATCATCCTGCTCATCATCATTTAGCAGACTTGAAACAAAGCTCTCTTCTTCACTAGGTTCATCCACGTCTTGTATGGCAGTATCGGCCTGGATCGTTTCAGTTTCTGTGGCATCCATTTCAGGCTCTACCGTTGGAACATCCACTTCATCTTCAGGAACAGCTTCTAATTCTGACTCAAGACTTTCAAAACTGTCATCCAAATCTTCAATATCATTTTCATCCGACAACTCATCCATTTCCACGTCTAAAGACGCAAAAGGATCTTCTAATTCATCATCCTCAACACCATCATCTTGTGGTGACGTCTCTTCAGGGATAGACAAGTCTTCAGCGAAATCAAACTCTTCTTCATCTAAATCCAATGAATCTGTTACTTTATTCATAGATTCAGCTTTATCACCCACTGCATCATCAACAGGAAAGTCAAAAGGGTCTTTTAAAGAGTTTTCTTCGGATTCATCATCATTATTAATGGCAACAGCCGCCGCCGCTCCGGAAAGCGCCGCAGGAGCCGCCAAATCAAATTCATCTGCAACTGGCTCAATCTCTTTCTTCTTACCTAGGCGACGCATCAACAGCCCACCTAAAAATCCGAATAAAAGCATGACGACCGCAGCAATAGAGACAATGATAGGATTGCCGAAAATTTTATTCACAAGAGAATCAGCTTCAGCCTTTTCTTTCGCTCTTCGCGCCTGATCCGCTTCTAGAAGCTGATCAACCGTATTTTTCTGTTCTTGTAGAGACTGCTGTGCGCTCGCAAACTGCTTCTCTAGCTCCGCCATTTGCTTATCTTTTAAACTGATAAGTTTTTGCAGCGTATCCAGTTGTTTATTCAAATCGCCAAGCTTGCCTGAAAGATCTTCTTTCTCACGCTTCTCTTTATCTAATGACTCTTCAGCGGAAGAAAGTTGCGATTTAAGATTGCTAACACTCTGCCCTTGACCTGCATTTGAGTTGGCATTATTTTCTGGCAAAGCACTTTGACCAGAAGATAAGGTTAATTTATCCGAGTCGGAGACCGGCGATGTAGCCGCGCCTTTTGCTTTGGCTTGAGTGTTCAACTGAGCGCTTGCGATTTTTGAACGACTTGCAGCCGCACTTTTAAGCGCCATCCACGCACTGTGCTGACGATTAAATTCTTTTTGAGAAAGGGACTTATTGAATAGAGCAATTTGCTGCTCAGTAGGCAATCGTAATACAACACCCTCTTTGAGCAAATTAATGTTATTTGAATAAAAAGCATTTTTATTTAATGCCTGAATCGCCATCATAGTTTGATAAATATTTAAGCGGTTCGATAAGGTATTTTTGTCCGCAATTGACCACAGCGTATTGCCTTTCGCCGTAAACATATTACCGCGCGAAGCCATTTTATCCGCTGATGCCGTCGCACCACGAAACACCGAACTTGAAGAGGTTTGCGCAGAAGTAAGTTTCGTCGAACGGACGAGTTCTTCTTGCGACTTATCGACCAAGGCAGATTGATTCAGTGGCGTTTGATACTCACGAACCACTTGCCCACTAGGCCAACGAGCAGCCAATACAAAATGTAATTCTTTATCTTTTATCGCTTTAACCGAGGTCACATCAATGACAAGGTCTTTACCATTACTCGCACGTTTCACATCAAATTTTAGCTGAGATAAGTCCGTCGCAGGTTTGAAGCCAGCCTGCTGGAATTCACTCTCACTTCCTAAGCGAACTAAAATATCTTCTGGCGTGAGCTGACCATAATCCGACAATTCAATCTTGCCTCGATATGGTTCATCTAAGTTTGATTGAGAGGTTAACTCGCCCAGTTCCAATGCGTAGCCGTTTGACACATAAAATGCACCAGCAACGGCCAGACTAATGAGGGTTTTCCTGAGCATAATCGTCCCTTTTATTTTAAAATGGCGTTAAATTCTAATCTAAGTATCTTACACGGTTGAGTATTTATCAATAGCTTTAGAATCAATGGTTTGTCTTATAATGCCAGAATTGAATAATCGCCTAATTAGTCGACAATTTTAGCCTTTAGAAATAAATAAAGTTATCTCGATAAAAGAAGCCTTGCACGTAATCTACGCCAATCCGCTCAGCAAAAGCCAGATCTTCAGCGGTTTCCACACCTTCCAAAATAACTCGCTTACCGGTGACATGGGCAAACTCAATAATCTTTGAGACAAACACCATATAGCTCACATCATCTTGCATTTTAAGAACATACTTATCAAGCTTAATCCACTCCACCAACTGCATCACAGCCACAGATAACATGGACCTAGGATTACACAAATCGTCTAGCGCCGTACCTATCCCTAAATTACTAAAGGCCTCAATCATAGACAAACTCATCAAGGCATCATTGATCTCAGAGTTTTCAATCAACTCAACCACAACACGACCCTTACCAACCTGCTGAATAGCACCAAGAATTGGATTATCTGCCACCTCACCCCCGCACGCGTAAAACGCATCTTGATCCAGATTGACAAACACTTGATGTGCTTTAGGCATATTGCTCAATTGTAAGCATTTTTGCGCGTATTCCACCTGATACAAGGACAAGGGATTGTCATGCAAAGAGGCATAGACAAGATCTGGACGAATCGCCTTACCCGCCACATCATAGAATCGAGACAACGCCTCATAGGCTACTATCTCATTGGTATCTATCGCTACAATAGGTTGATATTCCACCCCAAACCTCTGATGCTTAATCAGATCCAACAACACACTATTCGACAAATCAAACACTCACAGTTTCCTTTTTAAAGCTAACATTTACTGCAGAGATAATAATTCTCATTAACATAAAAATAAAGCATGAAAATAAAACATAAAAATAAGCACAAAAAAACCCCGCGTTAGCGAGGCTTCTTTTGTATCAATAACTTAGATGGTGATTATCGGGTAAGGAAAAACCACAACAACCCCTCCCTTCCGGACGATGCCCGCCGTATGATTTAGGTGTATACATTTTACACAACGACATTATTGATTAATCATTAAAGCTTATTTTGAAAAGCCACCAAGAGGCTTTAATAAAAGTGGGGCAAGTGCAGCATGCTTCTCTCTAAGCGCCATCGGTAAATTACCTAAATGAACCATTCTTGTTGGCGTAGCCGCTGCAATCCAACGCTCCGCATGTGCATTCCAGTTTTCAATATGAATATAAGATGCCTCAAGATCTTTAAAACGCTCGTAGACCATAATGTCACCAGCATCAGAGATGTAGTACTGATAGTTTAACGTACCCTCTTCAGTTAAGGCTCTGTTAACCTGTGAGTTCATCACCTCTTTAAAATTTTCAAGTTGGCCTTCGTTCAGTTTAGCTTCTACTATCTGTAATAGCTAAATAGGATTCTGTTGTGATACCCCACCTTATATCCCTAGTTGTTTACTTCTGGATTTAACCTGTTGAATTTAAATTAAAAAATTTAATTTCATGTGATTAAAATCTTACCAAAGTAAGATTAGAAGTGTTTTGATGGATCCATACGCTGATGAAGAATACGGGCAACATCAATACCACTTTCACTAATTTGATAAAAGACAATATGCTTCTCTACGGGAAAGCTTTTAGCGCCGTCATAAACATCGCTTCTTTCTCTACCAAAATCAGGGTATTGAGCTAACTTCAATAAGGCAGCATCGATAGTTTGAGCATACACCTTTGCCTGTGCACTTCCCCAAGATTCAATAGTTGATGAAATTATTTTGAATAAATCGACTTCAGCTAAAGGAGATAACCTATAGCTAGGCATTGGTATTATCGCTCGCTGACTTGCTAGCGACTGATAGAGAAGCTTGTTCAAATATTTCCATTACACTGTGCTTTGACGATTCGCCAGCAGCTAGCTGCTCGAATCCTTTAGCGACTTCTTCTCGTAATATTTCAAGTTGCTGATTTTTAGCAGCGTCTTTCTCAAATAAAAGTCTCAAACCATCACGGATCACTTCACTTGCTGAAGTATATAAACCATCAGATACTTTCTCTGTGATCCTTCTTTCGAACTCTTTGCCTAAAGTAATATTCATCATTAACACTCCAACCATTCATTAATCACATTATGCGCATGATATGCACATAATTCAAGTTTGATGATAGAAAATAAAAAAAGCCCGAATATCGCTATTCGGGCTTTCGTTTAAATGGTTAGAGCTTCAGTAATAGAGTTAAAAATCTATGTCGGGTAAGAGAAGCTCATTACTAAGCCTCCCTCCCCTAAGAACTGTGCGTGCGATTTTCACCGCACACGGCTCAAGCCTTTATAAGGCTAGCAAGCTAGACCAGCAACTTAAAGTTCTGGCAAAATATCGAGCGCATCACTGGTAAAATGAACAGGAAAATCTCCAATTGAGCGACGATTAATGCGAATAAGACCAAACTCCTCAGCTTTCTCGTACAATTGAAAGTCGGTCGCCGACTCACTCACTGAAAACGCTTTACCATTTTGCTTTTTCATCATTTCTATCACCCAAACATAGATCTCATCTTGTGTCATTTTTTCCAACATAGTCAAACTCCATTTACTTACAAGCATTTAAAACATGCATCTTACGATGACAATTATGATGTAACAACACCAAGTTATCCAGTTTGTCGCTTCCACCCTTATGACGCTCTACCACTTGATGAATATCCCATCTTGCATCGGATGCCATCTGCTGGCTGCAACATGGACAACGGCGCTGTGCCAATCAAATCTCATCACACAAACCAAATCACACAAGCAAAAAAAAAGCCCCGCGTTAGCGAGGCTTCTTATATTTCAATGACTTAGGGGATGATTTACATCATGCCGCCCATGCCACCCATTCCGCCCATGCCACCCATATCAGGCATAGCTGGAGCACTATCCTGAGGAGCGTCAGCAATCATTGCTTCTGTGGTGATCATAAGACCAGCAACAGAGGCCGCTGCTTGTAGCGCTGAACGAGTTACTTTCGCTGGGTCAAGAATACCCATCTCTAGCATGTCGCCGTATTCGCCTGTTGATGCGTTGTAACCGTAGTTACCTTCGCCTTGTTTTACTTTATCCACTACAACAGACGCTTCTGCACCAGCATTGGATACGATTTGACGCATTGGCGCTTCCATCGCACGTAAAGCAAGCGCGATACCAACGTTTTGATCTTCGTTCTCACCTAGAAGGCCAACTACTTTTGTTAGTGCACGAACAAGCGCAACACCACCACCAGCAACCACACCTTCTTCAACCGCTGCGCGAGTTGCATGAAGTGCGTCATCTACGCGTGCTTTTTTCTCTTTCATTGCAAGTTCAGTTGCAGCACCGATTTTGATGACAGCAACACCGCCTGCTAATTTAGCAACGCGCTCTTGAAGCTTCTCTTTATCGTAATCAGATGAAGAGTTAGCGATTTCAGAACGAATTTGAGCAACACGGCCTGTGATGTTTTCAGCAACACCCGCACCATCAACAATCGTTGTGCTTTCTTTAGTCAAAGTAACACGCTTAGCCGTACCAAGTTGTTCGATTGACGCTTCTTCAAGCTTGATGCCGATCTCTTCAGAAATAACAGTTGAGCCTGTCAAGATAGCAATGTCTTCAAGCATGGCTTTACGACGGTCACCGAAACCAGGCGCTTTGGCTGCAGCAACTTTAACTATACCGCGCATAGTGTTCACAACAAGAGTTGCTAACGCTTCGCCTTCAACGTCTTCTGCAATGATCAACAATGGACGTGATGCTTTAGCAACACCTTCCAAAATTGGTAGCAAATCACGGATATTAGAAATTTTCTTATCAACCAAAAGAATGAATGGATTTTCTAGTTCCGCACTCATCGTTTCTTGGTTGTTGATGAAGTAAGGAGATAGGTAGCCGCGGTCAAACTGCATGCCTTCTACTACTGCTAGTTCATCTTCAAAACCAGAACCTTCTTCTACAGTGATCACGCCTTCTTTACCAACGCGCTCCATTGCTTCAGCAATGATTTTACCCACAGAAGAATCAGAGTTTGCAGAAATTGTACCGACTTGCTCTACCGCACGAGTATCTTTACACGGTGTAGAAAGTGCAGCAATTTCTTTAACAACGGCGGCAGCAGCTTGATCGATACCACGCTTAAGATCCATTGGGTTACGGCCAGCAGCAACCGCTCGCAGGCCTTCAGCAATGATAGACTGAGCTAGCACTGTTGCTGTTGTTGTTCCGTCACCAGCGACATCATTGGCTTGAGAAGCAACTTCTTTCACCATTTGAGCGCCCATGTTTTCGAACTTATTTTCTAGTTCAATTTCTTTCGCTACTGTCACGCCGTCTTTAGTGACAAGCGGTGCGCCGAAAGATTTTTCAATAACAACATTACGACCTTTAGGTCCTAATGTTACTTTTACTGCATCTGCAAGAACGTTTACGCCTTTTAGCATTTGCTGACGTGCGCTATCTCCGAATTTAACTTCTTTAGCTGCCATTTTCTTATACCTTAACTGTTGTAAGTGTTATGAATAGTAATAGAACTGTGGGACGAGTTAGGCTTCAACAATGCCGTAAACTTCATCTTCTTTCATGATAAGCAGTTCTTCACCTTCGATTTTAACAGTTTGACCGGAGTACTGGCCAAACAACACAGTATCACCGACTTTAACGGCTAATGCTTGCACATCGCCATTGGATTGAATACGGCCAGTGCCAACAGCTAAAACCTCACCTTGAGTAGGCTTTTCTGTAGCAGATCCTGGTAAAACAATACCAGATGCAGTTGTTGTTTCTTCTTCTTTACGTCGAACAACGACACGATCGTGCAAAGGACGAATATTCATTGATCAATCTCTCCAATTAAAAACAAAGTAAAAGCCAGGACGTCCCTGGCAGGACTACACTCACCGTCATAGGGCAAGTAACTATCTCGAATTCTTATATACGGCTAACAAAGTGCATTTCAACCCTTAGCCGCAATTATTTTTTATCAATTAAATCATGATTATCATCTGGCTCTTTAGAATACTCTCCATCAAAAGTATCCCCTTCTTTTTCAGAAAACTGACTGCTTTGGAAATTCCATTGACTACCGCGTTTTACCATGGAGGCAATAAAGTTAACAACCAAGCCAGCCGCCACCAGTTTACGAACAGGCGGGATCAATAAAAGCGCACCAATTGAATCGGTAATGAAGCCTGGCATTAAAAGACACAAGCCAGCAAACAGCAACATAATACCTTCAGCCACTTCAGATGCTGGCAATTCACCTCGGCGAAGTTTCTCTTGCGCCTTCATTGACGTTTCTAATCCTTGCTTACGTATCAAGGTCACCCCTAGAATAGCAGTCAGGAAAACCAAGCCAATGGTAGGCAAAGCACCAATACTACTGCCCACTTTAATCAAGAGCGTTAACTCAATGACTGGGACTAGAATAAACAATAAAAGCGCAATTCTCATATCTACCTTCTTTATAATAAGTTCAACTCAGTATTTAAGGGCGAAGTGGTGACTAATCAAGCAATAGACCATTTTAAATCACAAGTCTTTTTAATTTTGAACAGCGTACCTCACGGCGAATGCATTGCCTATGGTGAACTAGCCAAACTTGCAGGTTTTCCTAATCACGCTAGACAAGTGGGCGCGATGATGAAAAATTTACCCAAAGACACCAAATTGCCATGGCACCGGGTGGTGAACTCGCAACGAAAGATCAGCTTCCCAGAGAACACAGACGGTTATTTACGCCAGAAAGAGAAGCTAGAACAAGAAGGATGGGTGATTATTGGTACAAAACTGGCCATGAAGACAGAGTAAAAAAAATACCAAGCCGATTGAGCTTGGTATTTATCATTCATATCACAAAGAAAAGAACGCTGTCTTTTGCTCTTGCTAAGTATCACTAATCTCGAAAGTTAGTAAATTGCACTGGCTGATTCAGGTCCGCACCACGCAACAACGCCATAACCTGCTGTAGGTCATCGCGTTTTTTACCTGTCACACGCAATTGATCACCTTGGATTTGCGCCTGCACTTTTGCCTTACTGTCTTTGATCAGTTTAATAATGCGTTTGGCTTCGTCGGTTTCAAGCCCTTCTTTCATTTTGACTTCTTGCGACACCCTCATATTGCCTTTCACAATGGCTTCTTTTTCTAAACTTTTTAGATCGATGCCACGCGCCACAAGCTTCTGGTTCAATATATCAGACAACTGACGAAGCTGAACTTCTGCTTCTGTCGACATAACAACACAGCTTTTGTCTTTTACTTCATAGCTTGCTTTTACGCCTTTGAAATCATACCGTGTGGTGATTTCTCTGTTCGCTTGGTCAACGGCATTGGTCACTTCGTGCCAATCCAGTTCGGAAACAACGTCAAATGATGGCATTTTTATGCTCCTTTACATGGTCAATAATGGATTTGGGCGCGATAATAACAGGGATTGAAATAAAATACCTAATGGAAGTCTTATTATGAAAACCACAACTTGGCTCGTTGTCGGCGCTGGCGCCATTGGTCTACTCTGGACCTGCAAACTTAAAAAGCTCGGCTTCAATGTCCATTTAGTTTATCGAAACGAAGACCCCAGCAACCTAATTACGCTAGACGACTCACTCGCAGGGGAAGAAGACACCCCCACATTATCTGACTATAAAATCAAACGTTTCAAAGCATCCAAGCTAAATCAAAACTACGATAAAGTACTCTTTTGCACCAAAGCCTACGACTTACAAGACGCCTATCATGCTGTCGAACCACACCTAAGCGAAACCGCAGACATTGCTTGCCTCTGCAACGGTCTTGGCGCTCAAGAAAAACTACAGCAGGCTATTAAACCAACACAAACATTGTGGGCTGGCACCACCAGTGAAGGCGCGCTGAAAATCGCGCCAAACAAGGTCAAACACACAGGACTTGGTGACACGTATTTCGGACAGTGGCTCGCCTCGAAGGAGAACAAGCACTTCCCTATTCCTTCTTTTGAAGTGGTTAATATCCACCAAAGACTGATAGAAAAACTGGCCATCAACGCCATTATCAACCCAATCACCGCCATTTATGGCATCCAAAATGGTGATATTTTAAGCAACGACTACGAAAATCTTTTTAAAACAGCCACTGCTGAACTGGCCGATTTTTTTACTCAATCTGATTTTTCGTTACTAGAACACAGCAAACACCTAACCACTGATAATCTAATCAATCGCATTTCAACAGTTGCTCAGCTAACGCGTCTCAACCGTTCATCCATGCACGAAGATTTGCGACTAAAAAGACAAACCGAAAACGAATTCATCTCAGGCTATTTGATCGAACAAAGCAATAACTCCCTACCCATTCAAGCCGCACTTCACCAAGCCGTCGCCCAACCTGAGCAGCGCGAAGAGATCAAAAAAAAGCTACTAAACACGGTTTAGTAGCTTTTTTAAAATAACTTAATCTTTCGCTTTGGCTGGCATCAAAAACACCAAGCACGTCAAGACATTAGATCTTACTGATTTTCTCTTTCGTCAGCTGAATTTTCTTGTCTTTATAAAGTGCGCCTAAGGCTTTTTTGTACGTCGCTTTACTGACTTTAAAGACTGCATAAATCGCCTCTGGAGACGCTTTATCTGTCAATGGTGACTCACCGCCATGGGCGTCCAAATAATCCATAATATCATCTAAGATATTACGAACTTTCTTGTAGCCTACTTCTTGAAGACTTAAATCGATCTTGCCATCTTCACGAATACGTTTGATGAAGCCGGTGGTTTTTTCGCCTTTACGAAGCTGCCTAAACGCATCTTCAAAAAACAACACACCCCAAAAACGATTTTCAATAATGCATTTAAAACCAATATCGGTTTTATCACCGATAATAATCGAGACTTTCTCACCTGATTTATAAGGCGCTTCTTCTCGATTGAGCAATGTATCTATTCTTGTCGTTGCAACAATACGATTGGTGATGTTGTCTAAGTAGATAAAAAGTAAATGTGTCTCACCTTCTTCCACTCGGTTCTTTTGCTGACTAAAAGGCACCAATAAATCTTTTGGCAACCCCCAGTCAAAGAACGCACCCACTTGGTTCACGGCAATGGCCGTCAGCCCTGCAAACTCACCGACTTGTGCCTTCGGAAGGTCTGTCGTTGCAATTAATTTATCTTCAGAATCTAAGTAAACGAATACTTCCACGTCTTGACCTATCTCAAGACCTTTAGGAACGTAACGTCTAGGCAATAAGATTTCACCTAATTCTTCGGCATTTAAATACACACCAAACTCTTTTTCTTTTACGACTCTTAACGTATTTAAGCGCCCAATTTGTGTAGCCATGAATTCTCCGGCATTAAGTTTTTACGCATTATAACCCATCACTAACAAGCCCAAACTAAACGTCTGGTGTTTGCATGCTATTGGATAATATTTTTTCCAATGACTCTTTTCCCATTTCTTCCATCACATCAATATTGCGCTCTGGAATAGCGTCGGTATCACCATAGAATTCTATGGCTTTTTCAACACTCGCCTCACGCAGCAAATGCAACATAGGATAGGGAGAACGATTGGTGTAATTTGAAACATCTTCTGGTTCGGCACCAGAAAAACAATAATTTGGATGAAAGGTCGCCAATTGATATACGCCCTCACATTCTTGCTCGAACATAATATTTTCCGCTAGATCAACAAAGTCCAAATAACGGTAAAAATCACTAAACAAGGTCGGAAACACAATGATCGTTGTTTCCGTTTCTGGGTGCTCATCCAGCCAATGCACCTCAGACATCAATTCTTCAAGCGCTACTTGCGATTTTTTAGAACGCACGACCACGAAGCGAACACTTTCTCGCTCCATTTCACGCTTTGCAAAAGGGCAAATATTCAGCCCCACGATAAAATCATTCACCCACTTAATGGTTTGGGTGGTTACCAGCTCATCTGACAAATGCATGGTTATCTTCTTCCTATGATTTCGCCATTTTAGAGCAAAGCACCGAACGGGTCTAACTTAACTCGTCATGAAATAAGGTTTCGATTTCGAAACACCATAAAACAAGGTATTATTATGCGTTATGCAGACCATTACACTACTACATTAGCGTAATGCAAGAGAGAGAGGTTTAACTCGCTGCACCTTTTCCCCCGCAATAGAGAGTGTACATGTTATTTGATGAACTAGATCTTGATGCCACAATAGAGCGTGCCATTATGGACATGGGGTTTGAAACCCCTACCCCGATACAAGAACAAGCTATCCCTATTGCTTTAGACGGATCAGATTTACTAGCAACAGCCCCAACAGGAACAGGGAAAACCATTGCTTTTTGTGCCCCTGCAATCCAGCATATTCTTGATCGGGATGAGCAATCGACTACGGCGCCTAAAGTGATGATTATCGCGCCAAGCCGAGAACTTGCTCGCCAAATATACAATGTCGTGATTGAATTGACTGCGTACACAAGAATCGAGTCACAGCTTATTATTGGCGGCATTCCTTACGGCATGCAACAACAACAATTAAGCGAAAACTGCGACATATTAGTTGCCACTCCAGGACGCTTAGTAGAATTAGATGAGAAACATTGGCTTGATTTGAGCGATGTGTCTTATTTCGTCATTGATGAAGCCGATCGTATGCTAGACATGGGATTCTCAACGGCCATTACTCGCTTAGCAAAACTGCTGCCTAAAGAGCATCAAACATTGATGTTTTCTGCCACTTTAGAAGGCGAGAAAATGGGCCGCTTTGCCAGCGCCTTACTTAACGACAGCACTGAACAACTTCGCCTTGGTGAATCTGCTCGCTCCGTCCCCAATCAAATTCGTCAAGTTGCTTATCGAGTTGATGATGAAGAACACAAAGAAGCGATTTTAAAACACTTGCTTACGCTGGACAGAGTCCAACAAGCCGTGGTGTTTGTTTCTAACAGAGAGCACGTTGATGTTTGGGTTCAGCGCATTCGTAAAATGGGCTTGATGTGTGATGGCCTACACGGCGAAATGAAACAAGGCGATCGTAGCGAGCATTTAAAGCAAATGGTTCGTGGACGTTTACAGATATTAGTGGCGACCGATGTTGCATCGCGCGGTATCGACCTTCCTGAAATAAACACCGTTATTAATCTTCGCTTACCTCGCAAAGCCGACACTTATGTACACAGAGCGGGTCGTGCTTCTAGAGAAGGTGAACCAGGCGATTGCATCTCTTTAATCGATGTCAACGACCTACCTATGATCGAGAAGATTCAACGCTTCATGCAAGCTAACATTAAATTTGGCCGCATTGAAGGCTTGGAAGCGAAAAGCAAAGCTCGCTCACAAAGCAGTCGCCCGAGAAAGAAAAAAGCACCTAGTAAAGCGGCCATGAAAGCGATCGCTAAATCAAAAACGAAAGCTAAAATCAAAAAATAAAACTGAAAAATAAAGCTGGAAACTAGAACTAAATAAGTCGAACAGCGGACACAAAAAAGGGCTTTTGAAAAAGCCCTTTTTTTGTATCTGACTAACCACTTATCGTTGTCTTATTCATCAATAAACGTCAGCGTGTGATGCTTGCGATTGGCTTTAGTATGCAAATAAGAGCGGTTATGCTGATTGACATGCACTTTCGTGGGAATCAATTCAGCCACTTCGATACCATGCTCTTGCAACTGCTTTGCCTTGTCTGGGTTATTCGTTAACAAACGAATTTTTGTCACACCCAATGCTTTCAACATTTCCGCTGCCACACCAAAGTCGCGATCATCGTCTGGTAAATGCAACATTTCATTCGCTTGGTAGGTATCGTAACCTTGGTCTTGCAAAGCATAGGCTTCTAACTTAGCGTACAAACCGATACCACGACCTTCTTGACGCAAATAAAGAATATAACCGCCTTCTTCATCAATGCGATCAATGGCCTCATCTAACTGCTCACCACAATCACAGCGCCCTGAACCAAACACGTCCCCAGTCAAGCACTCAGAATGCAAACGCACCAAAGGAACCTCATTTTTAAACGCTGTATTTTTTCCTTCACAGAAAATGCCGATGTGCTCTTTGCCTGATTCATCTCCATTAAAAGAAATAAAATCAGCCATTACGTCGCCCGCTCTTACAGGAATCTTCACTCGACGCTTAACCGTTAACTGATTCATTGACACTCACTCTCTTTATAAATAATGCTGTTATATGCGTGTATTATAAGTACTTTTCAATACGAGAACTAAGGAAAACTAGATTAAATGATCTAACGGCAGCGAGGTGCCATCTTTGACACTGCGAAGCAAGAAACTAGATTGAACGCCTGTCACACCAGGAATACGCGTCAGCTTCCCCAACAAGAAGTCATGATATTTCTCCATATCTTCAACCACCACTTCGAGCAAATAGTCACAATTCTGCCCAGTCACCAAGTTGCAATTTCGTACTTCAGGAAAAGCATTTACTTCTTCTTCGAACACACTAAAACGATCTGGCGTGTGTCGATCCATGCTGATCTGCAAAAAGGCCGTCAACTTCAAACCCAAGCCTGAGCGCTTAAGTAACGTTACCTTGCGATCAATAATACCACTTTCTTCCAACGCCTTTACCCGCCGTAAACAAGGCGAAGGAGACAACCCCACTCGATCAGCCAACTCCTGATTGGTAAGACTAGAATCTTGCTGAATCTCCTTCAATATACTCAAATCAATCTTGTCAAACTTCATAAACCCACCATTTTCACCCACTTTTTCCACATACTAGCAATTTAATGCCAAAGAATATGTGATTTTTATTAAAAAACGCAATCTTTTACCCAAGGTTTTTCGTTACTATAGAAACATCAACAAGCGCCTACTATATAGATGCGTATAACACACTGGGGTTTACCGACCCTTCAACCAGCAAGGACTTACATCATGACGTCTTTTGACCACACTAAGTACACGCCATTCAAACCAGTGGCTATCCAAAACCGCACTTGGCCTGACCAAGTCATCACCAAAGCACCTATTTGGTCTAGCGTTGACCTGCGCGATGGCAACCAAGCACTGGTTGAACCAATGACAGTGGAACAAAAGAAACAATTTTTCGCCTTACTGGTAGATGTGGGTTTTAAAGAGATTGAAGTAGGTTTTCCAGCTGCGTCACAATTAGATTTTGATTTTGTACGCTGGTTGATTGAAGAAGAACAAGTGCCTGACGATGTTTACATCCAAGTATTGACTCAAGCACGTCCTGAATTGATTGAGCGTACTTATGAGTCTTTGAAAGGCGCTAAAAAAGCCATCGTTCACGTTTACAATTCCACATCGACGACTCAACGCGAGCAAGTGTTCCGCATGGACATGGCTGGCATTAAAAAAATTGCCGTTGACGGCGCTCAGTGTGTCAAAGATCACGCGGCGAAACACCCAGAAACAGAATGGGTCTTCCAGTACTCTCCAGAGAGTTTCACTGGTACAGAAATCGATTATGCAATTGAAGTGGTCGATGCCGTATCTGAAGTATGGCAACCAACCCCTGAAAACAAAATTATCATTAACTTGCCAGCCACAGTCGAAGTGTCTACACCCAATCGCTACGCTGACCAAATTGAATACTTCTGCCGCAACGTTAAAAAACGCGACAGCATGCTAGTGAGCTTACACACCCACAACGACCGTGGTTGTGGCGTGGCCGCCGCTGAACTTGGTGTTATGGCCGGCGCAGACCGCATCGAAGGCACCTTGCTAGGAAATGGCGAGCGCACAGGTAACATGGACATAGTCACCATGGCGATGAACATCTACAGCCAAGGCATTGATCCTGAGCTAGCGCTAGGCGACATGGACCGTATCATAAGCGTGGTTCAAGCCTGCACCTTGCTTCAAGTACACCCGCGTCACCCTTACGCAGGCGAGTTGGTATTTACCGCTTTCTCTGGCTCTCACCAAGACGCCATTAAAAAATGTTTGGCTAACCAAACAGATGACAAACCTTGGGATGTGGCTTACTTGCCTATCGACCCTCGTGATGTGGGCCGCAGCTATCAAGAAGTGATTCGCGTAAATAGCCAATCTGGTAAAGGCGGCATCGCTTATACCCTTGAGCAAGAATACGGTTTGGCTTTGCCTCGCTGGTTGCAAGTAGAATTCAGCCCAATCGTACAGCGATTTGCTGAAAAAGACGGCGGTGTTGTTAACGCTGAATCGATGAAAGACTTGTTCGAAAGCAGCTTTGTCACCGGCACTAGCCCTTACAAACTTGGCCGCTATGACCTTGCTAAAGAAGAGGAAGATACGGTTCGTGCTGAATTGCTTAGCGACAGCGGCAGCGTAAAAATCAGCGGTTCTGGCAACGGTGCCTTGTCTGCTTTCAGTGAAGCGCTTGGCAACCACTTTAATATGCGCGTAGACATCATTCAGTATCAAGAACACGCTCTGACCGTAGGCAGTGACTCACAAGCCATCGCTTATGTTCAAGTTAATATTAATGGTGATCGCTTTAATGGCGTAGCGATAGACAACGACATTGTGTCTGCCTCTATTCAAGCCTTGCTTGCAACGGTAAACCAAAAAGCCATTCAGAGTGAAAGCGCGGCTGTCGCTTAAAGGCAGTCACTTAAAGACAGTCACTTAAAGACAGAAACAGTGTCATTTCCATCTGGACCGTCATTATCCATGACGCATAGTCTAGACAATAAAAAGCCGCTTCATTGATCATGAAGCGGCTTTTTATCTATTGCGTATTACTTAGCCATTCATAACTTATTTGATTAATGGCTGCATCGCTGGCTCACAACGAGAAAGATCGAACCCTTTTGCTGTCACGTCCGCTTTAAGGTCATTGTAATTCTGGCCCTGTGCGTTATTCATTAATACCCACAAAACCGAAGATCGAGTACCAGTACGACAAAACGCTAAGGTTTTCTTCGCGTCGGCAATCGCCGTAGCTTGAGTACTAACTTGCGACTCGCCAAGTTTTTTTAAATCCACTGGATTATGAACATACTCAAAACCTAACGTTTCAGCGGCTTCTTTTAGATCATCGGACAACGGCTGATCTTCTGCTTCCTGATCAGGGCGATTATTAATAATACGCTCAAACCCCAGCATTTTTAGTTCAACCAAGTCATCAGAGATAACTTGCGGCGCAACGAAGTAATTATTTCCCAATGAAATAGGGGTATTCATCTTCACTCTCCTTTACATGCGTTTTTTAAGATCTATACAATACTTTTATTAAATGGAAACCAAATTTCGTCTTGATAGGACCTTGAATTTCTAACAGCGGGCCATTAAAAACGGCTCTATCAAACGCTGGCACCATATCGCCTTTATGAAACTCACCAAGATCTCCCCCTTTTTTACCAGAAGGACAAGTAGAGTACTGCTTAGCGAGCGTATAAAAATTCGCCTTAGGCTCCTTAAGTTTTAACTTAATGGATTCAGCCTCAGCTTTGGTTTTAACTAAAATATGACATGCACTTGCCGTCGCCATTAGAACACTCCAACTCAAATATTGATCAAACTCCGTATTCTAGCGTATTTGATGTGATAGCATCACTTTATCTACTCAAAAAGAAGGTGTTTAGCCAATGGAAGTTTATACAGCAATACAAGATCTGTCCCTACTTCTTGTCGAACCCTCCGACATGCAAAAAAAAATCATCGCCAAAGCCTTAACAGAAGCAGGCATTAAAAAAATAGAATTTGCGGATAATATTAAAGACACATTGGCTTTGATTACAACGTTTCCGCCAGACTTAATCATTTCGGCAATGTACCTTCCTGACGGTTCTGCCAATGAATTAATTGATGCCATTAGAAATAATAAAAATACGGAGAACCAGTGTTTTATGCTGGTATCCAGTGAAAGTAACCGAGAAAACCTAGAACACTTACGTCAGTCTGGCGTCTTAGCTATTCTACCCAAACCCTTCACCAATAAAGATCTACAAAGAGCTATTTATTCAGCACTAGACCTTATTGTTGAGGAAGAAATAGACCTAGAATTGTTCGACCCAAGGTCTCTAAGAGTGCTTGTTGTTGATGACAGTCTAATGGCTCGAAAGCACATCAGCCGCACATTAAACTCCATGGGGATAGAGCACATTGAGGTTGCAGAAAATGGCAAAAGCGCAATAAACATACTCAACAATGCAGAGTTTGATTTAATTATTACAGACTACAACATGCCTGAAATGGATGGTCGAGAATTAACAGAAGCGGTTCGCCACTCTATAGATCTGGACCATATTCCCATCCTTATGGTGAGTTCAAACGCAGGCGACAACCAATTAGCCAATATTGCACACGAAGGGGTTGATGCTATTTGTGGCAAACCTTTTGAACCCGCAGTCGTTCGTAAACTACTTGCGAAAATTTTAAACTAACCTTGAACCATGGGAGGCAAACAGCAACAATCAAGTCAGCACGAGTTCTTGCCGACTTGATGATTGATGATTGATGATTGATGATTGATGATTGATGATTAGCCTAAAACAATTTGATCTCGACCAAGGCGTTTAGCCTCAATCAAACAAGAGTCTGCTACCTTAAGAGCGTCTTCTAACGAAGCCTCTTTTGTCATGTACGCGCCAATACTGCAGGTAACAGCAATGTTCGCTTCAGTGAAAGCACAGCGTCTAAGCTTTAAAAGAAAATCGTCTAGCTGTTTTTCAAAAGAAACACCTCCCTTGCCAACCACACAAAAGACCTCGCCGGAGAATCGTGCTGCAAGTGCATCCGGAAAAGACGCCATAATTTCAACGCCTATTTCTTTCAGTAAGGCATCTCCAACCATGCAACCATAAGCATCATTAACGGCTTTAAAGTGATCTAAATCCAACAAGGCTAATCCAACACCATCAACCTTGGTAGATTCCTTATCAAAATACGCTTGCCCTTCATCAAACAAATAACGTCGATTTTTCAGCTGTGTCAGAGAATCCACATTGGCAAGATCTCGAATCGTTTCCAACATCTCTTGTGATTCCAAGTTGTGGATAATCCGACAATAAAACTCTTCATGGTAGAACGGCTTTTTAATAAAATCATTCGCCCCCATTTTAATAAATTTTGCCGATAAGGTAGTGTCCCCTTCTGCAGAGAGACCAATAATAACCAAATCTTGAAAACGAGTATTTTGACGTAATAATTGGACCAACTCATAGCCATTGATCAGTGGCATATTATGATCAGTAATCAACAACTGAATGTCAGGTTCAGACTCCAACTTAGCTAACGCTTCTTGTCCATCTTTTACATCAATAACATTAAAGCGATATTGCTCAAGCAAAACTTTTATAAAAAGCCGGCTAGTTGATGAGTCTTCAGCCACTAACGCTTTTATTGCTTGGTTCTTTTTAAGCCGTTCAATCATACTAATGGCGTGACTGAAAGAATAATGACTGTCTTTGGTTATGTAATCCAAGACGCCTTTATTCAGAAGTTCGAGACGCAACTCATCATCAAATGTATCGGTTAGCACAACACAGGAAATATTAAACGACAACACCAGATCAACAACTTCACCATGAAGTGCATCTGACATATTCAAATCAACGATCGCAGCAAAAAAAGGCGCGTCTTTGCACGCTAGCAACGCAGCCTGTGCCTCTTGATAAGAAGAGCATAAAACTGAAGAAAAAGAAGGCACTTTAGATAATAAGTGAGTCAGAATTTTTAAGACAACAGGGTTCTCTTCAACCACTAAAATTTTGTTCATCATCATGATAAAAACGCTTTAATTTGACCGATTTTGCGAAATAATTAATAAGCTTATTTAAAGCTTCCCTATTGCCCTATACCTTGAATACTTTAAAATAGAACGTAAATGCATAAGTTTATGAACATTCAATTTATTGACACTAACTTATTGCTTTTTTTAATTCTTTTGCCATTTAACAAGGTATTTCCCTGATATGCAATGTCGTTCTCATTGCGGTGCCTGTTGCACAGCGCCTTCTATTTCATCCCCTATTCCAGGGATGCCAAATGGCAAAGCCGCCGGACAAGCCTGTATTCATCTTGTTGAAGAGTATCGTTGCGCTATTTTTAACGATGCATCACGCCCAAAAGTGTGCAGTGATTTTATGGCAGAAGCAATGATTTGCGGCAACTCTAGAGAAGAAGCAATGATCATTATTGCCTCTATCGAAGCAGCAACCACACCAACGGATAACGATTCTATTGCTAGGAGCAGCACCCAATGACACTCGCTTTTAAACGCCCGCTTGCCTTTCTATTTCTATCGCTAATATTGAGCGCTTGCTCAACACAAAATACCAGTAGCCGTTTAGTCGTTGAACCTCCTAGCGAATCACAGATTAAAAGCAGTGTTAAAGATCAAGTATCCATGATGCTTAATGCTTTTACGCCTGTCGCTGGTCAAGCACTTCCAAATAACACTGTGTTATCAACGTACGCACAAAGGGGCTATCGTCCAATTTGGATCAAAGACAAACACATAGATCCTTCTATTTACAAACTAGTGACCATTCTCGAAAAAGCCAAAAGCCACGGCCTCAATCCGATTTATTACCATGTCGGCATTATTAAGCATTATTTGGCCCTCAAATCCCCTACGCCACAGCAATTGGCAGAAATGGATGTGATTACTACCATTGCTTTATCGAGTTACGCCCACGACATCAGCAATGGCCGTTATGAGCCTCAACTCATTGACCCAAATTGGCAATTAGATGCTCCAAGCCGAGACTGGAAAGATTTACTGTCGTTAAGCTCTGCTGGCGAAATGGTCGATTCACTGCCTCTGCTTGCACCTAGAAGCTCACAATATCAAATTTTACAAAAATGGCTTGTCTACTACCAACAACTCGCTAAAAAAGAAAAAGACATTATCGTCAAACCTGGCAGTGCGCTGTCTATCGGCGACGAAGGCCCAAGAGTCTCTCAATTACGAGCACGATTAGTTCAACTCGGCGACATCCGCTTTTCAACTCGAAAAGTAGACGAAGATAGATTTGATAAGAAACTAAGAGAAGCTTTAATGAGCTTTCAACATCGCCACCACTTAACGGCAGATGGGGCAGCTGGCGCGCAAACTATCAGCATGCTCAATGTCCCTCTTAAAAAACGCGCTGAGGAAATTGCCTTTAACCTAGAAAGATGGCGCTGGCTTCCCAATAAACTTGAAGCCAATCGCATCTGGGTAGACCTTACAAACTACTCAGTAGACGTATATCTAAATGGTGCTCGCACAACCATGAAAGCTGTGGTCGGCAAGCCTGATAGAATGACACCGGTATTCAAAGGCATGATGACGTATATGGTCGCCAACCCAAGCTGGCGCATCCCACAACGAATCGCCCGCGAACACTTACTTCCAAAGCTTCAAGCTGACCCGAACTATTTAGGTAAACATGGTTTTAGAGTTTTCTCAAGCTGGAGTATTGGCGCTAAAGAATTAGACCCTACAAGAATCAATTGGAGAAGCATTGCTCCCGAAGACCTAGCCTTTCGATTCGAGCAAATACCAGACGAAGGCAATGCTCTGGGTGAATTTAAGTTTATGTTCCCTAACAAGAATGAAATCTACTTGCATGACACACCAGCAAAATACCTATTTAAGCGAACAAACAGAGATTTCAGCTCTGGCTGCATTCGTTTAGAAAAAGCAGAAGAATTCGCAAAAACCATTACTAACGGCAGCCCACAAGCCAAAGTTCTCGCGAAATACATTAAAAACAAACAGACTAAAATTATTACTTTACCCACCTATATTCCCGTATATATCGTCTACTTTACTGTGGTAGCAAACGCAAACGGTATGCCCGAATTTCGTGATGATATTTACCATCGTGACGAGTTAATGGAACGCGCCATGGGATATAAAGCGTTTCAAGTGAACGAACCACTTTAACCCCTCATTACAATATAAGCAGCACAACAAAAACCCCATTAACGATTAAGTTAATGGGGTTTTATATTAAATAACGCAGATTAAATGTTATTTATTGAGCAATAATACAAATCGTAATTTCTTCTCGGTCATGATAAAGATGCTTAGCTTGATAATGATAAGCGACACCTGCTTTTTTGAGGTGATTTTCAATCAGCTCTAAACACAACATAACTTCTTGATAACGTTTTTTCATTGGCAATTTTAAATTGAAAATTGCCCTATGTGTCCAACGATTTGCCAACCATTTGGCCATCAACTCTGCAACCATAATAGGACGCTCTACCATGTCACAGACCAACCAATCAACGGTATAAGGGGGTTCAAACTTAAAGCCATCGGCTTTTTCATGCTCAACTAACCCTGTCGACATCAATGCTTTTTGCATCGGCCCATTATCAACCGCAATAACATGAATATTACGTTTCACAAATTGATAAGCCCAGCCTCCAGGCGCCGCACCCAAGTCAACCGCCCACATACCCTCAACCAAATCTGTCGCGCGCTTCTGCTCAGGAATGAACTGCAAGAACGCCTCTTCTAACTTCAATGTAGAACGACTTGGCCCTGCAGCAGGAAAACGCAAACGACGAATCCCCATAGGGAACTCACTACGACACGCGGCATAGGAAACCCCTAAGTAGGCGTTTTCACCATCAAGCAAAAACACATGATGTCGCACACCCACAGCCTTGTTCCGTAATACGCCTGATTTCTTCCAACCCAGTCTCAAGGGTTTATCCAGCTTTTTGATTAAGCCAGATAAGGCTTTAGTATCATTCGTGTCTGCGGTCTCAACCCAAACCTCTTCTGCCAATGGCAACTGTCGAGCCGCCTCAAGCAAAGATTCAACACGCGCACCGGGCTCCAGATCGACTAAATCATTAATGGCAATAATCTGACGAGCAAAAATTAAACGATTGAAATCCAACTGCTTAATCAACCCTTCGATTTCTTCGGTTTGATCAAAGCAAAAAATCACATAACCTGCATCAGGCACTACTTTCGCGTAGCCATAAAACCCTTTCTCAGACGAAACCTGCGCCAGCTCAGCCGCACAATCTTTCTCAAAACCTGGTCGGCAATAAGCCAAAATATTCTTCATTTACTTTCCTACCCCAACACTATTCCTAGGTTGGGTTACATTTACTGGCCAGTAGGCCATTTTAATGACGCTTCTTGAAAATTCATTTCAAAGAATTCACGAAACGCTAAACCAAAGCATTCTCCAACATCTGGAGAATGATTAAAAATTTGTACTTCACCTTGCCAAGTAAACGCCAAAGAGCACGCGTGTAAATAACCACGATCAGCCGCAGCGCCTGCATAACGCTCATCACCAAGAATAGGGGAACCTACACTTTTCAAAGCCACTCGAATTTGATGTGTTTTACCCGTCAACGGCCTTAAAAAGAAAACGCGTTTACCCTCAAATGCCGCTGAAAAAAACTGCGTCACCGCAAGATTCTCATTGTCTTTAGTAAGACGCCACTGCCCTCTTCGGCTTGGCACCATACCACCACGAACCGTTCCCTGTTTCTTTTTAGGCTTACGATCTGACAGTGCAACATAACGCTTTTCAACTTGATGCTTCTCAAACATCTCACCAAACAGCACAGCTGACTTATGATTTAGAGCAACCAACAAAAGCCCTGACGTGATCTTGTCCAAACGATGCACAGGGTAAAACACTTGATCAGGATAATCATGCTTTAATGTCTGCATAACGCCTAACCCTTCGGATTCCCCATGAAAACTCATGCCAGCCGGTTTATTTACAACCCAAAAATCATCACAACGATATACAACGTCTAACAAAGAGAAACCTCAAAAAAAACCAATAGACCACCCACTTCAGCAATAAGGAAGTGAACAGCACCTATCTTAAAAAATTAAAAAAACTAAAGAGTCGAAGCTTGAGAAACAACACGATTACGGCCAATTTCTTTCGCTTGATAGAGCGCGATATCCGCTAAGGCGAGCACATCTTCATAACGCTTAGTCTGACTTGATATTACCGCTAAACCAATACTCACCGTTACGGGTATAACAATACTCTTATCCGTTACGATCATGGCATTTTCAACAGACTGACGTAAGTCATTCATTTTTACTTCCGCTTCTTTCAGCGTCGTATTTTTCATAATAACAACAAATTCTTCCCCACCATATCGCCCAATTTCATCACCCGGCGTTAAGCAAGAATGCATCACAGAAGCGACTTTACTCAGCACAACATCACCGGCCTCATGACCAAAATTGTCATTAATGTATTTAAAGTGATCAAGATCCAAAATAGCAAAAACGCACGATTTACCAAGCTGCTGAGCTTCTGCATAGATACTCACAGCGCTCAAGAGTATTTTTCTGCGATTCGCCAATCCTGTTAACTCATCCTTCTCAGCCAATATCCGTAAGTGGTTATTCGCCTGACGCAATCGAGCGACCACAACATTAATCACCACCGCAATCGTGATTAACGTCCATAAAAAAGTCAGTACCGACGATACTTTCTGCTCATTAACACTCAGAAATGCACTGTGTGCGGGAAATAACTCACAGACAATAAAGAGCAAAATAGACAAAGCAATAACACCATATCGTAGCGCTTTTTCGCCCGGTTTAAAGCCAGCAAACGCATAAGCCGAAATAGTGACCAATAACCAGTGGAAATCGCTATAAGCACCAAAAAACAATAAGTTAGAAACAACAATCTGGGTAATAATATTGAAGGGGGTGAGCACTCTAACGAAAGTAAGTAGGCCTTTAGATTGAAGATAAAAACCAGATAGAGAAAGAATCAATGCCAAAAAATAAAAAGCGACTACCAAAAAGGATCCATGCGCACTAAAAATCAGCATCAACATGAAATCCGTCACACAAAGCAAAGCCAGTGTTAAATTCACAACTTGTTGATACGTCAAACTACTTGCTGACCCTTCTGAAACACCAAAGTTAAGAAGTTTATCAAGCCAATACGGTTTTGTAGGTGGCACTTTATCCCTAATAAAACTCAATTTTTATAATGTCACTAATATAATACAAACGAATGTGGTACTTTTTTGATGTGTAAATTCTACCTAAAAAACACCTTTTTTCCTACTAATTAGAACCCACCCACAAAGTAAAGCGGATAGTTTACTTATCCGCTAAACGAAAGCCTGCAATTTTGTGCACCTGACGCACTGCCATTTTAAATTCTTCTTCAACCGTATTATCAATACGCGCCTCAAAACCTGACAATATATCAAATCTAGTTGCTCCTTTTACCGCCATAATAAAAGGAAAGCCAAACTTAGCCTTATAAGCCGCATTATAAGCGGTAAATTTTGCTAACTCTTCAGGTGTGCACTGATCCAACCCTGCTCCTGCTTGTTCTGACGTAGATGCCATGGTAAGCCCACCGGACAAAGCCGCCTTACCCGCGAGGTCTGGATGCAATCGCAACAACGCTAATTTTGCGTCAGCACTGCTATGCTCAACAATGTCATGCAACAAAAGCGTAAACACCTCTCTCTCGTCAAAATCCGCAGCCTGTTCATTCTCTTGTATTCTCGACCACGCCGCCTCCGCCACCCACATAGAGTGCTCGTAGATGTCTTTAAATTGCTTGATAAAATCGTCTTTGCTTAACTCGCTGGGCTTATTCAATAAAAGGCGCTTATCATTACTCATTAATGTCATACCAACTACTCTGCTTTATAAGGGAATTTATCACGCCAGTGGTGGGCAATATCGATACGGCGCGCACACCAAACATCATCAAATTGCTGAATATAGTCTAGGAAACGACGCAATCCAGCAATACGTGCTGGACGACCAATGATTCGACAATGAAGACCAATAGACAGCATTTTAGGACTAGTTTCTCCTTCCGCGTAGAGCGTATCAAAGGCGTCTTTTAAATATTGAAAAAAGTGCTCGCCGGTATTAAACCCCTGCATGGCAGCAAAACGCATGTCATTGGTATCCAATGTATAAGGAATCATCAATTGAGGTTTATCATTCTCAAGCCGCCAGAAAGGAAGATCGTCACTATAATCATCGGCATTATATAAAAAGCCCCCTTCTTCAGCGACCAAACGACGTGTATTCGGGCCCGTTCTGCCAGTGTACCAACCTAATGGCCGCTGGCCGGTTAGCTTAGTAATAACCTCAATGGCTTTATGCATATCCGAACGTTCTGTTTCTTCGTCTACATACTGGTAATCGATCCAACGATAACCGTGACTACAAATTTCATGCCCAGCATCAACAAACGCACTGGCGACTTTAGGGTTACGCTCAAGCGCCATGCCAATTGCAAAAATGGTTAAAGGGATGTTCATTTCCTTGAATAGAGAGAGCACACGCCAAACACCAGACCGGCTGCCATACTCATAAATAGACTCCATGCTCATATGCCTTACGCCTTCTCGGGCATCGGCACCAACCATCTCAGAAAGAAAAGCCTCTGATGCCTTATCCCCATGCAAGATGCAATTCTCACCACCTTCTTCATAGTTAAGAACAAACTGCAAAGCAACACGGGCATTATTAGGCCATTGAGGATTCACTGGATTTCCGCCATAACCTAATAAATCACGATCGTAAGACATACCTTTCTCCTATATTTAAAGTAACAACTGCATATTATTTACTTAAAAGAAACTTGACCATAAAGACAATTCACAAAAAATCTCGTATCCTTCGCCACTTTCATAAAAAACATACACCAATTTAAAAACTTTGGCACGAAAGTTGTTTGTATGAAACATAAGTTTCAAAGAAAGAGAGCAAAAACACATATTAACCGATCGGTCAAAGTTTTAAAAATAACTTTAAGCGACAAAATAGAGCAAGCTATTCAATAAATGCACTATATTGATGCGAGTATTTAATTTTTTACATGAGAGTATTAGCCCGATTTGAGCACTATGCAGTAAGCATACCTAAGACTCATTAACTAAAACCTGCTCTTTTTGAGCACAACTGCAGAGAAATTACGGTGGCGGAAACATTGAAAAAGCGACATTTGATACCTCGTATCGAACTCGCAAATATCACTAAACAATACCCCGGTTGCCTCGCGAATGATAATGTCAGCTTGACACTCATGCCTGGTGAAATACATGCTCTTTTAGGTGAAAATGGCGCAGGAAAAAGCACTTTAGTTAAAACGATATACGGTGTTGTGGCACCCGATAGCGGTGACATTATCTGGGACGGAAAAGCGGTTGAAATAAAATCCCCATCCATCGCCAGAGATCTTGGTATTGGCATGGTTTTTCAACACTTTTCGTTATTTGAAACATTAACGGTTAGCCAGAATATTGAATTGTGCCTGAGTAAAAAGCAATTAATCGCCATTGGTGATCTTGCTAAAAAAATTACTGAGCTTTCTAAAGAATACGGACTGGATGTCAATCCTAATCGGTATGTGCACTCATTATCTATTGGTGAAAGACAGCGTGTAGAGATAATGCGTTGCTTAGTGCAATCCGTAAAACTGTTAATACTTGATGAGCCGACTTCTGTTTTAACCCCGCAAGAAGTTTCTGGTTTGTTTGAGGTATTACGCACGCTAGCAAAAGAAGGCTGTAGTATTCTTTTTATTAGCCACAAACTTCATGAAGTAACCGAAATTTGCCAACAAGCGACCATTCTTCGTGGCGGTAAAGTCGTCGACACTTGCGAACCTTCTAAAGAAACCCCTGCTTCCATTGCCAAAATGATGGTAGGAGATCTTGCCGAGCAGGACGCAGGGTATTCCAAAAAAGTGGGAACACACACTGTTTTTGAAGCAAAATCACTGACGTTACCTGCCAAACATCCTTTTGGCACATCCTTAAAAAACATTAACTTTGATCTTAAAGCCGGGGAAATACTTGGTATTGCTGGCGTTGCTGGTAATGGTCAAGATGAGCTAATGGCGATTATTAGCGGCGAAGATGATCGCAATGTTAACAATACCCTCACCTTCCTTAGCCAAAGCATTGGTAATTTAAGCGCTGGACGCCGCCGCAAACTAGGCATGACTTATGTTCCTGAAGAACGCTTAGGACGTGGTGCCGTTCCTGATATGAGCTTAACGGAAAACACCCTGTTAACCCATAGCGAAGGATTTGTTAAAAACGGTCTTGTTCAATGGCAATCACTAAAGAACTATGCCAATACGTTAATTTCTCACTATAAAATAAAGTGTCATGGTGAATTTTCTGAAGCAAAAAGCCTCAGTGGTGGCAACTTACAAAAATTCATTATGGGTCGTGAAATTGGCCAGAATCCCAAAGTCTTAATCTGTGCGCACCCGACATGGGGCGTAGACGTAGGGGCAGCCTTAGCTATTCACCAAGCACTTTTGGAGCTGCGCGATCAAGGGGCGGCTATTTTATTGGTGTCAGAAGACATAGACGAATTGTTCTTACTAGCAGACCGTATGGGCGCTGTCTGTGATGGTTATTTATCCCCTGTTATCAAAACCGAAGATGCGACCATCGATCAAATTGGCCAATGGATGGCTGGGACTTTTATTGATACATCATCACAACATCCTGAAGAGGCAATAGCATGATCCGCATACAAGCTCGAACTGAGCCTAGCTCCATCATGAAGGTGGCTTCCCCACTGATTGCCATTGTTTTAACCTTGATATTCGGCTGCATTCTTTTTTCTGCACTGAATAAAAACCCATTTGAAGCTCTGCATGTTCTACTGATTGCCCCATTGTCAGATATGTACAACATTGGAGAAATGCTCGTTAAAATGAGCCCACTCCTATTTTGTGCTGTCGGCTTATCACTTTGTTACCGAGCCAATATGTGGAACATTGGCGCCGAAGGCCAACTCCTTGCAGGCGCGCTTGGCGGGTCAGCCGTTGCGCTATTGTTCATCGACTCTACGTCTGTTTTCGCCCTACCACTTACGTTAATTGCTGGCATTATTTCTGGCATGCTATGGTCGGCTGTGCCTACGTATTTGAAGTTACGCTTCAATTCGAATCTCATCCTGACCACCATCATGTTCAATTACATTGCCTTGTATCTGTTAATTTGGGCCGTAAATGGTCCTTTAAGAGATCCAGACGGCTATGGTTTTCCTGAATCAGCAATGTTTTCAGATTCAACCACCTTACCTATCTTGCTCGAAGGCAGCCGCATTCATTTAGGTGTTCTGTTCGCAGTTATATCCGCCTTTGTTGGCTGGTTTATATTATCTAAAACACATTTAGGTTTTCAGATTCGAGTCTTTGGCGCCGATGAACCTGCGGCAAAATACGCAGGGTTTAGCGGTAAAAAACTCAGCTGGTTCGTCATGCTATTTTCTGGCGCCCTCGCGGGATTTGCTGGTGTTTGTGAAGTAACAGGTCCCATTGGTCAGTTAGTACCGAATGTGTCTCCTGGGTATGGCTATTCCGCCATTATCGTTGCTTATTTAGGACGTTTACATCCTCTTGGCGCCATTGTTGCAGCGATATTTCTGGCTGTGTTGTATATGGGTGGCGATCTAGCCCAAATACAAATGGGCATTCCGGTTGCTGTCGTAGGTATGTTTCAAGGTGTTTTGCTCTTCTTCTTATTGGCGTGTGACTTTTTCATTCGTAACCGCCTTACGTTTAACAACCAAGTGACGAACTAGGAGTCAGTTTTGGACGCAGATTTAATTGTACTCGTATTATTTGCCGCCATTAAAACCGGCACCCCTTTATTGCTTATTGCGCTAGGAGAAGTCATTTGTGAGAAATCAGGCATCTTGAATCTAGGTCAAGAAGGCATGATGCTCATGGGCGCCGTCGTGGGCTTCATTGCAGCCTATTCAACTGGAAACGCAGGCTTCGGCGTACTTGCTGCCATCTTAATGGGCAGCTTTATGAGCCTGATTTTCGGCGTGCTAGTACTCCACCTTGGCGCAAATCAAGTCGCTACTGGCTTGGCGCTGACCATTTTTGGTACTGGCCTTAGTGCCTTTATTGGTTCTGATTTCGTCGGCCATACCGTGCAAGGTTTCCAGCCAATTGCTATTCCCCTACTTTCTAAAATTCCTTATCTTGGTGAGATTCTTTTCAACCACGATATTTTAGTCTATCTGTCTTTCGTGCTAGCCGTGATCATTGCTTATGTGGCTAATAAAACACGCGTCGGCCTGATACTAAAGGCCGTTGGTGAAAACCCTCATGCCGCCAATGCTATTGGTATAAAAGTACTTCGTGTGCGCTACTTGGCTATTATGTTTGGTGGCGCAATGACCGGACTAGCTGGGTCTTATATGTCATTGGTATACACCCCAATGTGGGCTGAAAACATGACCGCTGGTCGCGGTTGGATTGCGCTAGCATTGGTTGTTTTCGCCTCATGGCGTGTTGGTCGCATTATGCTTGGCGCCTACCTATTCGGCTTTGCCAGCATTATGCATCTGGTATTACAAGGATTAGGAGTCGATATATCTTCTAACCTTTTAGCCATGATGCCTTATGTGGCCACCGTTATTGTGATGGTGATCATCAGCGCGGATCAATTTAAAGAGAAACTATTAGCACCACGTTCATTAGGGAAACCGTTCGATCCTAGACACATGGCGTAACGTTTGCTTAGCAAAAAGAATCACTCAACATGATAAATAGAAAAAACGCCTTAGGGCAAAAGGAGCTAAAAATGAGAATAAAGAGTTTATTAGTCGGGCTTGGCCTATTAGTCGGTTTCGGCATGGCTGGTGTCAGCACTGCCCAAGCAGAAGAACCCTTCAAGGTTGGATTTGTCTACGTTGGCCCAATTGGCGATTTAGGTTGGAGCTATGAACACGATCGCGGTCGTTTAGCGATGCAAAAATACTTTGGCGACAAAGTAAAAACCACCTTCGTACAAAATGTATCAGAAGGTGCCGATGCTGAGCGTGTCATTACTCAGCTTGCAAAAGCGGGTAACAAAGTTATTTTCACAACGTCTTTTGGGTTCATGAACCCAACAGTCAAGGTGGCGAAACGCTTCCCTAACGTCATTTTTGAACACGCAACTGGCTACAAACGCTCAAAAAACATAGGTACTTATGCGCTTCGCACCTATGAGGGTCGTTATGTTTCTGGTGTTGCCGCTGGCCTAATGACGAAAACAAATACCATTGGCTATATTGGCGCTTTCCCAATCCCTGAAGTCATTCGTGATATTGATGCGACCTACATGGGTGCAAAAAGTGTTAACCCTAACATCAAGCTTAAAATTGTGTGGGCGAACACTTGGTATGATCCAGGTAAAGAAACCGATGCTGCCAACGCTCTAATGGACCAAGGCGCCGATGTATTGATTCAACATACTGACAGCCCTGCGCCTCTTATTGCGGCACAAAAACGTGGCGTTCGCGCCATTGGCCAAGCATCTGACATGAGCAAATTTGCGCCAAAAGCTCAAATATTTTCAGTACGCGACCATTGGGCACCTTACTACATTAAAACAGTGCAACAGGTTATGGATGGCACATGGAAATCTCAAGATTTCTGGGGTGGTTTCCACGAAGATATGCTGCAACTGGCCTCTATCAATCCAAACCTACCAAAAAGCGTACGCGCTAAGATTGATGAAACTTACCTAGCGATAAAAACAGGTAAGCTAAAACCATTCGAAGGCCCAATCAAAGACAACACAGGTAAAATCGTCGTTCCAGCAGGACACACACTAACCGACAAAGAGTTAGCAAAAGTCCACTGGTATGTTGACGGCATTACGGATAAAGTTCCTAATTAATACCACTAAGGCAGTCAGGCTTCCTGATTGCCTTTTTTACCACCAATCTCAATCAGACGGTTTGACTCCCTTCGCGTTTTTCGTTCCGATCGCCGTTTAATATTAAGGAAAAACAATGGGATACCTGACTACTCATGTCCTAGACACCGCGAACGGCATACCCGCTTCCAACGTATCCGTGACGCTTTATGAGCTTGTTGATGGACAAAAAAAAGAACTTTTTAAAACGATTACTAACGACGATGGCCGTTGTGACCAGCCCATATTAACCGAAGCCAATTTTAAAAAAGGCGTCTATGAGCTTGAGTTTGCCATTGGCAATTATTACCGAGTTAAAAATAGTAAATTAAAAGAACCGTTATTTTTAGACGATATTGTTATCCGCTTCGGAATCAGTGACGAATCCAGTCACTATCACGTGCCATTACTTGTTTCTCCATACGGATACAGTACTTACCGTGGTAGCTAGAAAAAACAGTGCAGGTGCTTTATGAACACAAAATGGGTACAAGAAGCCGCTCGTCTTGAAAAATCTGGCATCGACTTCATCATGGTGTCCGTGCTATCGATAAAAGGCTCTACACCCAGAGAAATTGGCGCTCGCATGCTAGTGAGCCAACACGCCATATACGGCACAGTGGGCGGAGGCAATTTAGAATGGCAAGCGATTGCCAAAGCAAGAGAATCACTCACTGAGCGAAGCACTGAAACACACACCCACGACTATCCATTAGGTGCAACACTTGGCCAATGCTGCGGAGGTTTTGTTACCTTGTTATTTGAAAGTGTTCTGCAATCTCCCCTGCATATTGCCATTTTTGGTGCGGGACATGTTGGTCGAGCCATTGTGCATTGCCTTGAAAACATTCCTTGCCAAGTCACTTGGATTGACAGTCGAGAGCAAGAATTTCCACGTTTTATTCCAGACAACGTCACAATACAACTCAGTGAATTTCCTGTAGACGACGTGATAGATATGCCAGCACAAAGCTATTATTTAATATTAACGCATAACCACCAGCTGGATTTAGAGCTAACCGAAGCGGCCATTAAACGAAACGACGCGACTTTTATTGGCGTCATTGGTTCCAAAACAAAAAGCGCCCGCTTCCGACATAGATTACAAAACAAAGGCTTTAGTGACGCGCAAATTGCCACTATGCACTGCCCAATGGGTGATACAGAAATACACTCAAAACAACCTGGAGAAATCGCTATTTCCGTTTTAGCGCAACTTCTAAAAATACGCGCAACTGCCGCTGCTCCTGTATCGCAAGCAATGCCAATCAAATAGAAAGAGGTACGCCATGAGTGTAAATACACTGATGACACTGGCTGAGAAAATGCCAAAAACAGAACTACACTTGCACATCGAAGGCACCTTCGAACCAGAACAAATGTTTGAGTTGGCGAGGCGTAATAACGTTACCTTAAAATACGCATCGGTTGAGGCACTTAAGGAAGCCTATCAGTTTACTAACCTGCAAGATTTTTTAGACCTTTATTACCAAGGCATGTCAGTCTTATTGAAAGAAGTCGATTTTTACGATTTGACCATGGCTTATCTGACTAAAGTACACAGCGAAAATGTGGTTCACGTGGAGATTTTCTTTGATCCACAAGGCCATTTATCTCGTGGGGTTGCCTTTGAAACACAAATCAACGGCATCTATAACGCCCTACAAGACGCGGAGAAAAAGTGGGGGATGACCTCTAAGCTTATTATGTCTTTTCTACGCCATCTAAGCGAAGAAAGCGCCTTTGAAACATTAGAAGCGGCCAAACCCTTCTTAGGTTGGATTCACGCTGTCGGCTTAGACAGCTCTGAACTGGGTCATCCACCAGAGAAATTTAAAAACGTCTTCAAAGCGTGTCAGGAACTAGGGCTTAAAGTCACCGCCCATGCTGGCGAAGAAGGGCCTCCAGAATACGTTTGGCAAGCCATTGACCTTATTCAGGTTGACCGTATCGACCATGGTAATCGCGCTCTAGAAGATATGAACCTTGTGGCAAGTGTTAAAGAAAAACAGCTGACACTAACTGTATGCCCGTTGTCTAATCTTAAACTCTGCGTCGTGGATGACCTATCGGATCATCCAATTAAACACATGCTACGCCTAGGTTTAAACGCCACGGTTAATTCAGACGATCCGGCCTATTTTGGTGGTTACATGAATGATAATTATCACGCATTAATCAAACACGCCGGCATCGACAAAGCGGCCTTATACCAATTAGCGCTCAATGGCATCACAGGGAGTTGGATGAACACTAGCCAGAAAGAACAGCATATCGCGACATTAGACGCACTTTTCGCCTAACTTATGGTAATAATTTAAACCTTCAGCGCCCTTAAGCACTACAGAAAAGAAACCATAACATGCTATTATGGTTTCTTTTTTATTCGAGTTTTATTCCAATGACCACGCCTGATTTTTCTTCTGATGCATTTTTCCGTTTACCAAGTAACCGTCGTTATGAGGAAGTCATCTTACATATTAAAAAAGGCATGAGTGTCTTTCTATTAGCCGATGCCGAAGGCTGTTTGATCATTGATCTAGGAAGCGACAAAGTACTGCCTATTTGGCCAACGGCTGAACTTGCCTCTGAATGGGGTGCTAAAGACTATGAAGGCTTCCAATCACTGGAAGTGTCCGCTCAAGAATGGTCTGACAAATGGCTAACAGGGATGCAAAAAGATGGTTTTTGCGTCGGTGTCGCATCAAATCTGGCTGGAGAATGTATCGTTTCTTCTGCCGAAGAACATCAGCACGATATTCAATCTTAAGCTTACTACTTGGTATTGAATAGATTCTAGCTTGAACTCGCTAATGACGCCCTTTAGTCACATCAGCAATAATGCAAAACCAATGCGCAAAGCCGTATTGGTTAGCCTATTTGCAATGATGCTCATCTATATTGCTCCGCTATTTTCTCAACTGCAGATGAGCACTGGCATGATGCACCATAGTGCTATGCCTTACTCTATGGACGGCATGTCCGGTGATATGGGAGCAATGCACCACCCAGCGAGCCATTCTACGAGTCATGCAACACACGCTATGTCACATCACCATACCGGCTTAGAAGCGGCTTGTGGTTATTGTACGTTACTGTTCCACTTAAACTGGCTTAGCGCTCCGTCTTTTAGCCTACCCGCCCTGCTTCAAATGGCTTATCTTAACTATGTTTTAGCCATCCATGGCAGGCAATCTCTTGATGTTTATTCTGCCATCTTACCTAGAGCACCTCCCACAATCGCAAGCACGAGCTCCAGCTACAAAATTTAAACACACGACGACTTCTACTTAATGCCGCTTATATCGCGATTTTAAAAGTCGTCTGCTTTGCTACGCTTATACCATGTCATCAGGTTATTAATGCGGCTTAACTCATTTCATCGAGTAACGGCAATTTAATTAACCATGACAGACGTGGTTCATGGATTTTCTATTTTTATGAATAACGAACATTTAAATAATAAAACGGCGAACCCAAACGCCTTACTTATGTTGATTACACGGCTTCATTTTTACATTGGACTGTTTATTGGTCCTTTTATCTTTGTCGCCGCACTAACAGGAACCTTATACGTTCTTACGCCGCAAATTGAACACGCGATGTATAAAGAGGCTCTCACCACACAAAGTGTCGGACAAAGTCAGCCGCTTGCTGCTCAAATAGCCGCGGCCAAACAGTCACTGCCTAAGGCATTGACCTTGTTTGCCGTCAGGCCAGCGCCTGAAAAAGGTGATACGACGCGCATTATGTTTTTAGACGCTACGACAGATTCGGGTGCCAGAGCCGTTTTTATCGACCCTGTAACACTTGCTGTTAAAGGCGATATGGCCGTCTATGGAACCAGTGGTATTTTGCCTTTTCGAATGACGCTCGACTTTCTCCATAGGCAACTTTTGCTAGGCGAGTTTGGTCGAAACTACAGCGAATTGGCCGCTTCTTGGTTGTGGATTGTCGCCTTAGGCGGTTTTTTCTTATGGTTTAAAGGCGGTAAGAAAAACAAAGCAAACGTGGCATCACGAACACCTTATTTAAAAACAAGAAAAAACCACAGCCAGCTAGGTTTGGCATTACTCATTGGTTTGTTGTTTTTCTCAGCAACTGGTTTAACGTGGTCTAAGTGGGCTGGCGGAAATATTTCCACCGTTCGTCAGGCCTTAGGCTGGTATACGCCCTCTCCTAATATGAGCCTACCCAATACGGATGCGACTAAAAATACGGACCAATTATTTGATCAGATTTTAGCAACCGCACGTAACGCGGGTATCGATGCCAATAAAATTGAAATCAAACCACCACGAAAAGCCAATCAAGCATGGTTTGTTCGTGAAATTGACCGCTCATGGCCAACGCAAGTGGATTCAGTAACTATCAACCCAACGGATATGAAAGTCATTAGCCGTGCCGATTTCGCCACTTTCCCTATTGTCGCTAAACTGATTCGTTGGGGTATCGACTTTCATATGGGTATTTTGTTCGGTGTCGTCAATCAGGTTGTCTTAGTCTTTTTTGGGCTTGGCCTATGTACCATGGTCGTCTGGGGATACATGATGTGGTGGCGTCGTCGCCCTGCTCCCGGCGCGACATCCAAACCGCTGCTCGAAGCATGGAACAATCTTGGCGCAGGCACAAAAGTCATTACTCTGGCCATCGCCATCGCACTGGGTGTTAGCTTACCTGCCATGGGCGTTAGCCTATTATGTTTTCTATTGATCGACCTAGTTCGCTGGAGAAAAGCCGCCAACTAAATAGCCAAGCAAACAACTAACAGAGAAAATAGCCTCGCCATATTCGTCTTTGGTGAGGCTATCTTCTTGTTTATGCTGACTAGCACACTAAATTCACAGTAAAATACGGACAATTAAAGCAATGGCTTTCCAATACCTATTCACAAACTAATGCTAAAAACACCACTATGATTAACACAGCCTTACCTTCTCTCACTCAACACACTCTCGCCGCACTAACCTCTATACGAGGTGAAACCCGAAGACTGTTTCACGGTCGTGGTCGTTGCTATGCAGGCTTAGAGCACATCACCGTAGATTGGCTGCAAGGGCAAGTATTGGTGTCATTATTTAAACAACCCAGCGATGAGTTTTTGTCAGAATTACAACAAACAATACAAACATGGCCTTTGAGCGACGAGTGGCAAGCAAGCGAAACAACATCACTATTGCTCCAGCATCGCTACCTTAGCAGCAACCTAATTGAATGCCTTTGGGGAGAGCATGTACCGCAACAAGTCATCATAGAAAACGATCTCAAGTTTCAACTAGACCTTGATCGCAATCAGAATAACGGACTTTTTTTGGACATGCGTTTTGGTCGACAATGGGTCAAAGAGAACAGCCAACATAAACGAGTGCTTAATTTATTCTCTTACACTTGTGGTTTCTCGGTCGCAGCGCTTGCAGGCGGAGCTGAATACGTTGTGAACCTAGACATGGCGAAGTCTGTTTTGAACCGAGGAAGAGAGAATCATCGTTTAAACGAACACGACCTAAGCCAAGTCTCTTTCTTTGGACACGATATCTTTAAATCTTGGGGAAAAATCAAAAAATACGGACCCTATGACCTGATTATTATTGATCCGCCCAGTTTCCAGAAAGGCAGCTTTGCGATTACTAAAGACTATCAAAAAATCCTACGCCGCCTTCCTGATTTACTGTGCGAGCAAGGTACTGTTCTCGCCTGTGTAAATGACCCGAACTTAACGTCACAATTCTTAATTGATGGCATGAAGGAAGAAGCACCCAAACTAGCGTTTCAAACTCGCCTAGAAAACCCGCCTGAATTTTTAGACATTGACGAAGAAAGTGGATTGAAAGCTCTTATCTTCCACGTTCATCAATAATATTGCAGTTCGAAGCAAACGTAATGACACCGTTTTCTAAGGCCAAGAGAGCCAAAGTGTCATTACCTTGCTGAATAGCAAAACAGCATATCGACCCTGTAAATATTTGAAATTAAATAAGATTTTTAGCTTATAAAACAACAATTTTTCATCTTTTTTTTATCTGACGTTTATTAACATTTACATTCTAAGAAAATTTTATCCTAGGATTGTTAATGAAAGAAAAAACTTCTACTCATGTAAAAAAAATCAAGTTTACACTTTCCTATACAAGCCTAGCGTTAATTCTCGCCTTATATTACGCCACTATCGTTAACATCCCGCTCTATTCCGAATTTTATAAAATTCTCAGTAAGCTAGACAATGTCCATGTAAGCTTCATTTTTGCGATCCCGACTTTTATTTTTTTATTGAATGCCATTTTATTCAACTTGTTAAGCTGGCCCTTCCTAGGCAAACCTATTTTTATATTCCTATTGATCACCTCCAGCATGGTGAGTTATGTCATGCTGTATTATGGCATCAATGTCGATTATGGAATGATCGAGAATGCCTTTGAAACCGACCCAAGTGAAGCCGCTTCCTACTTGAATTTGCATTCTATTACCTGGATCACCATCATGGGGGTCATCCCCTCTCTATTAGTCGCCTTTGCGCCGATGAAGCCAGGCTTAGCATTACTCAAAAAAAGCGTTGTGCTTGTTATTCTGTTCAGTCTTCTTTTGGCCCTGCTTTTTTTCACCTATAAAGACTTCAGCTCAGTGGGTCGCAACAATAAATACCTAAAAAAGATGATTATCCCAGGCTTCTACGTCTACAGTACCCTCAACTATATACATGATACCTACTTAACAACCCCTATGACCTTCAAGCACATAGGTGAGGACGCGACATTAACCGCCGATGTCGCTACCGAAAAACCGACTTTGTTTTTCTTTATTCTTGGCGAAACCGCTCGTTCACAGAACTATGCCTTAAATGGCTACGCAAAAAACACCAACCCTTACACCGAAAAACAAGGCGTCATCTCGTTTCAGAATGTGCACTCTTGCGGTACTGCCACCGCAGTGTCTGTTCCTTGCATGTTTTCCCAACAAGGTCGCCACGACTACGACAAAGAGCGCTCCTACACTCAAGATAACGTGATGGACATACTGCAACGTGCGGGAGTCTCATTGCTTTGGAAAGAAAACGACGGTGGTGATAAAGAGGTCGCCAAACGCATTCCTAAAATAGAAATAGACAGGTCTCATAAAAACCAATTCTGCAATGGCAGCACTTGTTTAGACATGTCATTACTGCAAAATTTAGACAGCGAAGTCTCTGCCATGAAAGGCAAAGAGAAACTTGTTGTTATGCACATCATGGGAAGTCATGGACCAACCTATTATTTGCGTTACCCGAAAGATCAGCAAAAATTCTTACCCGATTGCCAAAGTAGCGAAATAGAAAACTGCTCCATAGACCAAATTGTAAACACCTATGACAACACCATTGTCTATACAGACTATGTGATCAGCCAAGCTATCGACAAACTAAAAGCACTCAGTAATCAGTACAACACCGCGCTTTTCTATATCTCTGACCATGGTGAGTCTTTGGGTGAAAATGGCGTGTATTTACACGGCGTACCTTATGCTGTGGCACCTGCATTTCAAACCACGGTACCGCTTATTTTATGGATGTCAGATGGCTTTAAGAAAAGCAAAAAAATTAATGAGCAATGCTTAAAAAATGAAGCTAAGCGCGGAGGTTTTTCACAAGATTACGTATTTAGCACCTTGCTTGGCATCATGGATGTAAAAACCGATGCTTATAATAAGAATTTAGACATCTACCATCCTTGCCGCACTTAACCTGCGCCCGCTAGCAAAGACATCAAAATAAAAACGCTAACGTCTGCCAAGGAAGGCAATGCTTAACTCAGGAACATGTAATCACATCGAGATCAAATCAAAGAAACGCGGCCGGCAAGTTAGTTGTCGCTTAATCGCTACACGTCTTCGTAACAAACTCGATTACCAACGCTTTGCCTTTACCGTAAAAAGGCACAGTTTTAGATGCTTCTTTTTCGAAGACACACAAAAACAAACGCGCATTCTAGAAAAAACTTTATAAAAACCTTATTTCAATCATTTTAAACTCATTTTCTTTTATTTTTTTTCCACCTCTATTCTATTAGAATGCTTGAAAATATATCCTCCACTCTAGGAACACTGATGAAAGAGCAAAACTCTTCTCAAATAAAAAAACGTAAATTCCAACTCTCTTACACCTCTTTAGCTTTAATTGTTGCCGCTTACTACGCCATTGTTGTCAATTTCCCTCTATATAAAAGTCTTTATAAAATTTTATCAGAGGTAGACACGGTTCATATTAGCTTCATTATTTCGATTCCTATCTTTATCTTTTTACTGCTGAGCATTATTTTCAATCTGTTTAGTTGGCCTTATTTAGCCAAACCCATCTTTATATTTTTACTCATCACGTCAAGCCTAGTCAGCTACGCCATGCTGTTTTATGGGATCAGCGTTGATTACGGAATGATAGAAAATGCTTTTGAGACAGACTCGAGTGAAGCCGCATCCTACTTGAATTTGCATTCAATTAGCTGGGTCATCATTACTGGCGTCATCCCATCTCTTTTGGTGGCATTTGCACCAATGAAACCAGGCCTTGCTCTGGTTAGAAAACTAATCGCCATCGTCATTTCCTTAGTTCTATTATTAATCGTGGTGTTTTTCGTCTATAAAGATTTAAGCTCAGTAGGACGCAACAACAGCTTTTTAAAAAGAATGGTGATTCCTACCTATTACCTTTACAGCGGTTACAACTATTTACATGACACCTATTTTTCTACTCCAATGACGTTCAAACACATTGGTGAAGACGCCAAATTGGCAGCAAAAGACAATAATGAAAAACCCACTTTGTTTTTCTTTATTCTTGGTGAAACAGCGCGTTCACAAAATTATGCCCTTAATGGCTACGCAAAAAACACCAACCCTTACACCGAAAAACAAGGCGTTATCTCGTTTCAAAACGTTCACTCTTGTGGCACCGCTACCGCTGTATCTGTGCCCTGCATGTTCTCCCAACAAGACCGTCACGATTACAACAAAGAGCGTACATACAGCCAAGACAACGTGATGGACATACTGCAACGCGCGGGAGTGTCATTGCTTTGGAAAGAAAACGATGGTGGTGATAAAGACGTCGCCAAACGCATTCCTAAAATAGAACTAGACAGATCCCGTAAAGACCAATTCTGTAATGGCAGTACTTGCTTAGACATGGCTTTACTTCAAGGACTAGACGGTGAAATTGCAAAAATGAAAGGCAAAGAAAAACTCATCGTTATGCACATCATGGGGAGCCATGGGCCAACCTATTACTTACGCTACCCCAAGGCTCAACAAAAATTCTCACCAGATTGTCAAACCAGTGAGATAGAAGACTGCTCCATAGACCAAATTGTAAACACCTATGACAATACCATTGTCTATACCGACTATGTGATCAGCCAAGCGATAGACAAGCTAAAAGCGCTCAGCGACCAGTACAACACCGCGCTTTTCTATATCTCTGATCATGGTGAATCCTTAGGCGAAAATGGGCTGTACCTTCACGGCGTCCCGTATGCTGTTGCCCCAGCCTTTCAGACGACAGTGCCGCTCATTTTATGGATGTCTGATGGCTTTAAGAAAAGCAAAGGCATCAATGAGGCCTGTCTAAAAAGTGAAGCAAAAGCAGGAGGATTCTCACAAGATTATATCTTCAGTACACTACTTGGCATTATGGATGTAAAAACAACAGCCTATGATAAAAATTTAGATATCTACAGTCGCTGTCGCTCTTAACATTTCATAACTCATAACTCATAACTCATAACACGCACTATGCCTACGCACACTCACCACAAAATTTGAGTGAGCGTAGGCATGAATACGTTAGTATTTTTTGCACATTTATGCTTATATTCATACTCATTTCAATAAGTGTATGAATATAAAGATGTATACAGTATTCCAACGTTATCTCTCTCCCCTACGCCCCTTTAGCACCTTCTTAATCGCTTCGCTTTTAATTTTTACAATGAGCCGTCTTGGACTCATGCTATGGGAATCTGACCGAATTAGTTCTGCCTCTGATTGGCTAACAATTTTAGGGTTTGGGTTTCGGATCGATTTAGCAACTATTAGCTATTGGGTTGCCTTACCCGCCATTATTAGTCTGCTAATATCAGGCATTCCCTACCTAAATCGATTCTGGGATGTGATTTGTCGATTATGGCTCACTGGTATTTTTGTTTTTTTTGTCTTTATGGAAGCCGCTACCCCTGCCTTTATAAATGAGTACAATTTACGCCCAAATCGCTTATTCGTTGAATACCTTATTTACCCAAAAGAAGTGTTTTCCATGCTAATTGAGGGGCACAAATTAACGCTGGTTATTACGTTCGGCATTACGGTAGCAACCACGCTAATTGCGTATCGGATTTTTCGTAAACGCAGTATTGTTAACTCACCACAACCAAGATGGTTTGAGCGCCCAGTACTGGCCATTATCGTCTTATTAGTGTGTGTACTGGCCGCTAGATCAAGCCTACAGCACAGAGCGATTAACCCAAGTTATACGGCATTTACCAATGACCCTCTCACGAATAGCCTTACTCTAAACTCCACGTATTCTATGCTATACGCGGTCAGTCAATTGTCCGGCGAAGTCAGCTCGTTTCAACTTTATCCATTGATGAAAAAGCCCCAAATTGTTGATGAAATCCGCCAATCTATGGGCATTCCTTTAACAGACTTTGTCTCTGATACGTATCCAACCTTACATAAACAAACCGCGAGCAGACAATATGCTCGACCAAAAAATCTCGTTATCATTTTAGAAGAAAGCTTAGGTGCACAATTTATCGGTCGTTTAGGCGGCTTACCGCTGTCACCTGAATACGATAAATTGGCAACACAAGGCTGGGCTTTCGATAATTTGTACGCTACGGGTACACGATCTGTTCGTGGTATTGAGGCCGTCGTCACCGGATTTGTCCCGACACCGGCACGAAGTACTGTCAAACTCCCCAACTCACAAACAAATTTCTTCACTCTAGCGAAACTGCTGGATAAGTATCACTTCGACACGAGTTTTATGTATGGTGGTGGCGCGCATTTTGACAACATGAAGAGCTTTTTCTTAGGCAACGGTTTTGATTCCATCATCGAAGAGAAAGATTTCGTTAAGCCTGAGTTTGTCGGCTCATGGGGCGTGAGTGATGAGGATTTATTCAGAAAAGCCAATCAGCAATTTATTGAAAAATCGAAATCTAATAAGCCGTTTTTCAGCTTGGTCTTTAGCTCTTCGAATCATGACCCTTATGAATTTCCCGATGGGAAAATAAACCTATACAACACACCAAAGAACACCCGTGAAAACGCGGTTAAATATGCAGACTATGCTGTTGGTCAATTTTTCAAACTCGCCAAGAAATCTGACTATTGGAAAGACACCATCTTCTTAATCGTCGCCGACCATGACGCTCGCTCAACTCGCCCTGAGCTGGTTCCTATCACCAACTTTCATATACCCGCGCTTATATTGGGTGACGGCATAGCGCCAAAGGCAGACTACCGTATCGTTAGTCAGCTGGATCTAGCGCCCACGCTATTGTCTCTTATGGGGATAAGCTCTACTCACCCTATGATTGGGAAAGACATGACAACTGCCAGCCCTGACTATATCGGCCGTGCAATCATGCAGTTCCATCAAAATGAAGCCTACATGAAAGGCAATGACGTTGTCGTATTGCAGCCTAAGAAAGCGCCAGAGTCCTTCATTTATAAAAACAAACAACTCATTCCTAGCAAGAAAATAAACGAAGACTTAATTAAAGAAGCCATTGCACACCCACTACTTGGGACATGGCTATATAACGACAGAAAATATCGACTGCTACCTGATCATTAATACGTCCTCCAACAAGAAGCCGACATTGGGTTGGCTTCTTGTTTCTCAGGCAACAAAAACAGCAAAAACTCTCTGCACACTCACATCTATGATGGCCCCGCACATTCGTTAAACCTAGCAACAGTAAAGAGCGAAAAACAAAGAAATATTGGATATACGTAAGCAGCCCAACTATTTCATCATTAGCCCTGCCATAATCCGATCAAATTTTTTATACTAGCGCTCTTTTTACAAAGTCTGACCAATTGCTTAAATATCACCCCACGTTGACCTAATAATTTACCTTTAAGTGACGCTAAGTCGTTTATCTGTCTATCAATTAGGCTATTTAATATAAAAGGTTACTCAATGCTCGAACGTCTTTTCCAACTAAAAGCTCACAATACGACGATACGTAATGAGATCATCGGAGGCATAACAACCTTCCTAACGATGGCTTATATTATCTTCGTCAACCCTTCGATCTTGGCACAAGCTGGCATGGATCAAGGCGCTGTATTTGTCGCAACTTGTATCGCAGCGGCGGCAGGCTGCCTTATTATGGGCTTGTACGCAAATTACCCGATCGCCTTAGCACCAGGCATGGGACTCAATGCTTTCTTCACTTATGGCGTTGTCCTAGGCATGGGCTACACATGGGAACAAGCATTAGGCGCCGTCTTTCTTTCTGGCTGTGTGTTTATTGTTATCAGTATTTTTAGAATCCGAGAATGGGTTATCAATGCCATTCCCTCGTCTTTAAAGCTTGGTATTGCAGCGGGTATCGGCTTGTTTCTAGCGATGGTTGCCCTGCAAAACACAGGTATTATCGTGAAAAGCCCAGCCACATTAGTCACCTTAGGCGACCTAGCAAAACCAGGCCCTATCTTTGGCTTATTAGGTTTTTTTATCATTTCGGCCCTGTCTCACTTAAGAGTCACTGGCGCCGTCATGATAGGGATTCTTTGCATCACAGTGCTCTCTATTGCTCTAGGTTACAGCCACTTTAATGGCGTTATATCTGCACCACCTTCCATCGCTCCTACCTTCCTAAAAATGGATGTAGCAGGCGCATTTAATGTCGGCATGATCAGCGTCATCTTCGCTTTCTTATTCGTTGATTTATTCGATACGTCAGGAACCTTGCTTGGTGTTGGTCAGCGAGGCGGATTATTAGATAAAGATGGTAACTTACCACGCTTGAAAAAAGCCTTATTAGCAGATTCAAGTGCCACTGTTATTGGTGCTGCTTTTGGTACCTCATCAACCACCAGCTACATCGAAAGCGCTTCTGGTGTTGCCGCTGGCGGTCGTACTGGTTTAACGGCAGTCGTAGTAGGGATATTATTTTTACTAAGTTTATTCTTCGCACCATTAGCCGGGTCTATTCCCTCTTATGCGACCGCTGGTGCTCTGCTTTACGTTGCCGTACTAATGGCAAGCAGCTTAGCGAAAGTAGACTGGGAAGACATTTCAGAAGCCGCGCCTGTATTGATAGCGGCTTTCACCATGCCGCTAACCTACTCAATCGCCCATGGTATCGCACTGTCTTTTATCACTTACGCAGCGATTAAACTGTTTTCTGGTAAAGGCAAAGACGTTGGTATCAGCGTGTACTTACTGGCTGCGTTTTTCATTTTGAAATATCTGTTTTTTACATAAGCATCCATCACAGACACTAAAATCCTATGTATAAAAAAACCGCTCTGAGATTTCAGAGCGGTTTTTAATTAACCAATTCAGGACGATTCAACATACACCCGCAACGCATACCTTCAAGACATGCCTACTAAACAAAGATATTTTCATTGGCTTTAACCTCAATGCCAAATCCTCCACTACCCTGTTTATGCTTTACCGTGAGTAACACGACTTTGTCGTGCCAAGCTGTCGACAATGACCGCGATGGCTAACACCGCTCCGGTGATCATGTAACGATGAGCAGACGATAAGTTCAGTAACGTTAGCCCATTGGCGATAGATTGAATAACCACAATACCCAATAAAGCAGACCAAGCCGAACCACGCCCACCGAACAAGCTGGTGCCACCGATGACCGCCGCCGCGATCGCATTCAAATTTACATCTCCGGTACCCGCTTGCTGACTCGCAGAAGCCAAACGAGCCGCGGCCAAAATACCACCCAAGGTAGCCAAAGTAGAACAGGTCACAAAGGCACTGATGTAAATGGCTTTAACATTAATTCCCGCTCGTCTTGCTGCCTCGGCATTACCACCAACGGCAAACATAGAGCGCCCCCATTTTGTTCTTGTTAGCGCGTAATTCATGCAAATCACCAAGACCACAAACAAACCAAACATCCATGGTACGCCACGAGATTGATTGAGGTAGGCCACAATAGCTTCCAGTACGACCGTCAACACCAGCGCTTTAAACACAATACTGTTAACACTCTTTGCCGAAAGATTAACCGATTGTCGTTTATGACGAACTCGCAACCCCATCACCACCACGACAATACCCGGCAAGAGCACAAGACAATAAGACAGCCAAGCAGGAATGATCATTAACTGACCAAAACTCACTAACGCAGAATCATAGGGTAAATTAATCGAGCCGGTATCCCCCAAGATATAAAGTTGAAACCCCAATAGCGCGAGCAAACCCGCAAGGGTAGAAACAAAGCTAGGCATACCAAATTTAGTGCGCACAAAAGCATAACTAAACCCTATTATCGCGCCGACACACAAACTCCCACCAATCACCAGCGCGATAGGCCAACCTTCATTAGCCCAGAGCACACCAAGCATGGCAGAACCAACCCCGCTCATCGAACCAATCGATAAATCTATTTCACCCAGCAACAGCACACAAACTATACCAAGCGCGATAACACCGACCGTAGAGCAATCAAACAACAGATTGACTAGATTATTAGCGGATAAAAACAGCGGATTAATGGCAGTAAAAATCCCCCAGCGGCCAGATTTAAATGTAATAGTCTAATCATCTTAGAGCCTATAGTTATATAATTAACTTTATATAGGAAGCACCAACAAAAGCTTTAAGCGCATCCTTAAGCCTGGTATTATCCCTGCCATCAATTCGTGTATGTTGTAACGCTATGAAAAACAGTGAAATTTTGGTTATTGATTTGTTCGCAGGCCCAGGAGGTCTTGGCGAAGGTATTTCTGCAACTCAAACCCCCGATGGGAAGTTTCCTTTTCATATAGGAGTTTCTGTAGAAAAAGACATGTTCGCGCATAAAACGCTAACAACACGCGCTTTTTATCGATTACTTAAAAGAAAGTCACAAAATCTAGATAATTATTATCGCTACTTACATGGTGAGATCAGTAGAGAAGAGTTGTTTGAGCAACACCCAGACGAAGCGATAGAAGCTCAAATCGAAACGCTAAATGGGCCTAAAGAGTTAGGTAAAGACAACGATCTTATACACGACCGTATTTCAACGTTAGTCAAAGACCACCAAGGTCCAAAAGTTTTGATCGGAGGCCCTCCATGCCAAGCATACTCTCTAGCGGGGCGTTCTAGAAATGCTGGCAATAAAAACTATGTTGCAGAAAATGATACTCGCCATTTTTTATATAAAGAGTATTTAGAGGTCATTAGCCTAGCCAAACCAGATGTATTTGTAATGGAAAATGTACGAGGTATTCTTTCGGCTAAGGTTAACGGGCAAGTTATGTTTCCTCAAATCCTAGAAGATTTACGTAATCCTGGTCTGGTAACAAAACAACCTAATATCCCTAGCTATAAAATTTACTCTTTAGTAACTGACGCCGAAGACCCAGAAAACCCACAATATGAAGACTCTACAAATTTTCTAATTCGTTGTGAGCAATACGGCATACCTCAAGCAAGACACCGTGTTATTTTGCTTGGCATTCGTGAAGATATAAGTTCAACTCCTGAAATACTCAAATCATGTAATGATCAGGTCACTGTTGAAGAAGCCATTGGAGACTTGCCAAGTTTACGTAGTGGGTTGTCTAAGCAAAAAGACAATTCTGAAGATTGGGAAGATCTGGTTTCTGATAATGCAAATAAATTACAAAACACATTAATCAAACAATTTAATGCAGATACAATAAGTAGACTTAACCTCCAACCCAAAAACAGATTAGCTAGAAAAGAAAGAAAATTAAGCAATAATGCGCTAAATATGCCGGTGTCATTACAAAATTGGTATATAGATCCTAATCTTCAAGTAGTTCTAAACCATGAGTCTAGAGGTCATATGGCTGATGACTTACTCAGATATGCATACTGTGCAGCTTATGCAAAAATCAAAGGTGTCTCGCCAAAATCTCGGGACTTTCCTAAAGAGTTAGCACCAGCTCATGCCAATTGGGAGACAGGCACTCATGCCGACCGCTTTCGCGTACAAGTAGCCAACAAATATGCAACAACAATAACGAGCCATATTTCAAAAGATGGTCACTACTTTGTGCATTACGATCCTCAACAATGTAGAAGCCTAAGTGTTCGTGAAGCTGCTCGCTTACAAACTTTTCCTGATAACTACATTTTCGAAGGCAATAGAACAAATCAGTATGTACAGGTAGGAAATGCTGTTCCTCCTTACCTAGCAAAAAAAATTGGTGAAATAATCACTAAAATATTCAAAGAAAATCAAAGCCCGATAAATAAGCTAACTTCCTAACTTCAACGGCCATTTTCATCTGTTTGTCTGTAGGTACTTTACCATATTGGTGGAGGCCTACACACTTAAGAGGGATTCCTACATTTTTATGTGTAATCGGGTAATTTGACGAAAAATACTCAGATATATTTGCCCACTCCGCAGCACTGACTTCCATAATATATTCAAAATCAGAAACAGACTTAGAAGTATTTATGACCTCACTATTCTCTTTAACGACTTCATTAAGTTGATTTTCATCTAGTAAATCATTTTTATCAATAGAACTACAATCCACTTCTAAGTTTTGAAATTTCAACCAGCCTTTTTCAGATTTGCAAAATTCTGAGGGATTTACAATACCATCTCTAAAATATGGATCTGTTATAAAATTTCTGACTTTATAAGCAAGATCTACTATAAAACCTAATAAACTCACGCCAACAGACTGATTATTATAAATCCTTTTCAAGTTTATATCTTTACCATTTTTTCTAAGACTGTATCTTAACAGTGAAAGTGTATAAGTCACTATTTCTGCTTTAAAGCCTTTTTCCTGTTTATACCATTCAGATCGAGGAATTGCATAATCAGCACTTCTAAAAAGAATCATTTTTGCTACTAAATCATTAAAAAATATAGCGCCAAAATCATCTTCATTTTTTTCAAATTCTTTTAATATAACCTGACCTAATGCTTTCAAGTTAGCTTGAGCACCACGCTTAACTTCATGAGGCCTCATTCTCCAAGTATTTTCATACTTAGCCATATCAGTTTTTGTAAAAACTTGATCCTTTGGGTATTCAGCAATAAATTTATTACTGCGACTTGCTGTCATAGCTCTTAATTGAGTTGTATACTGCCCTCTTGCTCTTTCATAAAACCATTTTGTAGGGTATCCAAGTTTCCCTGTCGGCATTAGTTGTTTACGAGACCTACTTTCAAGGTTTATATGAAAAGGATGATTAGACACTAAATCTGATTGCTGTATTGAATTCTGAGAATTTGCAAAAGTAGCTATATTGTTTTTTAAAGAATCAGATACTTCCTTCTCTCCTACAACAGTCAATTTCATCTGTACAAAAACCTTAGAAAGGTCTATGTCACTGTAAGAATACTCTTGATTCTCGCTCTTAATACCACCTTTATCTTTAGGTGAGAAATATATTGAAGCTGTAGTTTGCCCTCCATTGACTATTTGCATATTATCAAGCTCAGAAATCATCATTTGACCGTCAACTATTTCAGTCTTTATGGCTGTAGAAGTAATTGTCAATCCATTATTATATGCAAAAAACCTTTCTGGCTCAGTTAAAAGAGTTTTCCTCATGCCCTTATTAGTTCCAGCTCTGAAATCTAGAAAAGTTCTTACATTACTTTCCAATAGCCTCTGACCAAATTCATCATAAATCTTGCTCAAAAGCTCGCCCGGCATAATACCTAAATATGTACTAACACCTCCTTCAAGTTCATTGGCTGGTAAGACTTTCAGCCCTCCTCCTAAAGATTTTATATCAACAGTAAATTCTTCTGAATCTGTCGTAGAGTCTGACAAGCCTTTAAGTCTTTCTATATCCCAAATTTCAATTGACGTATCTTTATCGAGAATGTTTTCAATAGATAATTTTTTGACACGAGAACTAAGTTTTTGATCTGTAAATATAACAATTTTTATTTTAATTGACTCTTCTATATAGTTACTTATCTCTTGTGCCGCATATCTACCAGGATCGGTCACTTCTAAACTATCTATGAAATTAGCATCAATACTTGCCTCAAAGAATTTTGTTACTTTTTTACCTATATCTTTAATTTCAGAATTAATAAGTGTATCTATATGATCTTTTTCATTAGTAAAGTTAACAACTATTCCGTAAATTGTTTTTTCTAGAGGATTCCAACTATAGCCATCTAACTTCATGCCTTTTCGAGTATTTCTATATGGGCAATACTCAATATCATCTAGTATTCCAGCTTCCGACAACATCTCACCTACATGCTCAAAAAAGCTCTCTTCAGGAAAAATAGAATTTTTATCTGCATCGATATTTGAAATACTATACAATTCATTTTTATATTCTAGAATATCATCCATTTTTAACTACCTGATTTATTGATTCTTTAGAGATTGAACCTTTTAACCCTTCAATTGATAGCTCATAGTTTGCTTTAAAGATACCTACGGGGACATTTTCGCCTGTTAATTTTGGAAAATTCTCGTCTACACAATAAAGCACTTCAGATACAATCAAAAAATTAAAATCTAATTGCTCTTCACTTGCTTGACCATACAAATAAGATATTTTACTTAAAAATGTAGTTTCCATTCCGATATCATATTTAATCATTTCTAAACACTCATCGTGCAATCTTCTTAATGAAATAGAGTCTTTACTATTTTGTGCTGGAGTAGCATTAAAATGAATCAAATATAATGAAGGAACTGTTTTTTCTAACTGTTCTAATGAACTAATTTTTATAGTTTTAGCATCGCCTGCCAACGAAGTTTTAATTTCAATTGATATCCTATTAAGTGTTACATCCTGCTTCTTTCCTGAAGGACCAATCCAAAACCTTGTAGCATCAGAAAAACTAAAAAACTCTAACAGATATTTTTTAAAAAAATAAAACTCGCCAATAAACCCTATAAGTTCTGGAGAAGATAAACCAGCCCTTGTTGGCTTCAAAAAATTAGACCACTCTCTAATTTTTAATTGCACTTTTAAAAACAGATCACGCCCAAAGAAATCGCTAGTACTAAAGGCTATATTTTTAGAAATTATTGAAAACTTATTCCTTGAATCCTCGTCATCTTCTAGTAACGTGCATATAAGACGAGTGGAGTCATTATAGCTGTCATCTAATTCTATTTTTAAAGATGATAATTGCTCAAATATTTTAGCATTAAAATTAAAATTTTCATGAATAAAAAACAATCTACGACCAAGCTCATCAACTGAAACCCAAAAGCGATCATCATTTAAATATAACCTTCTACCAGCAGGATAGCTCCCTATATCCATTCCTTTCCAAGGATCATCGTTGAAAAATTGATCATAATCACTCTTCATCATAATCTTCATAGTCAGCTATTTCTCTAAGTTTATCTTTTATTTTATTGATTTTATATTCATGCTTAGTTTCTTTATTTAATTTCACTATATCTTGAGCAGACAAACCTTTTAGTTTCTCTATTCTTGGAATAGAGATGGTAAAGCCTAGAGTTGGCTTCTTAGCATGCGGTAAGCTCACAGTGGAAACATTACTCTGCTTAAATGGATAAGGAGAAACATGAGCGACAGCAAAAAGATAAATTATAAGACCAGGAAAATCCCGTTCATCTGAACATAAGTAATCAAAACTAACAGGCTTCTTTTTAGAGGAAGCAGAAACCTCATTAGGTTTTTTCAGGAAAAACTTTTCATCGTCAGGATTACCTAATTGAACACTAGGTATATAGAAAAAACCATCCTTAAAATTCATTGCTCGTTTTGGCAAATTCATCTTCTGCTCACAAAATAAATAGCTATTATTTATGAACTCCTTATTATCTTCACCAAGTTCTCTTTCCCATCTAAGGCTCTTTCCTTTACCTTGATTAAACAAGCAAACTTTTGGCAGCCCTAATCCTTTCTCTTTCATGCTTCTTAAATGAGAAATTAAAGCTATATTGCCTACATCATCTTCTGGCAAATCTATATTTTTTATAAAATCTATAATATCTTCATATTCAACATTAGAAAATATTAGCGGGCTGTCTGAATTAGGTAAAGATAATATTGGATCTAACCTATCACTTTCAAAAAGCTTCCGTATAAAACCTTCTGTATATCGAATGTTTTTTTCGTTAATATCTGGACTTTCCTTAAATTTAAACCTTCTTTGAATTTGCCCCCATAAATCCTGCTTTATTACTTCAGAAGTACCAAAGCCAATTTTGTTCTTAGCAGTTATAATCATTGCACCTGGATGCTCTCGAACTTTCAACCCAAAATCACTTGGCCTTTCTCCTCTTTTACTCATTAAATCTAGTTCTTGATATAGCTCTCTAATCGATGTGGATATAAATGAATACCAATCCTGTGATTCTTGGGGTAGATAGACCTTACATAAATCTTTGTATGTTGGCCTGTACCCAAACCATCGACACATCTGCATTAATGTATCGTAAGCTTTTGAATTCCTACAAAAGTAGGAAATTGATAATCCTTCTAAAGTAAGACCTCTAGATAATTTATGGCCACCTATCACAATAACAGACAATCCGTTATCTTTATGTTTAGAATAATCTAAATCCCTATTGTCAGATTTCTTATTACCTTGGTTTATTGCCCAGACCTTAATTTTTCCAGCCGAATCAAGTAATTTGTTAAATACTAGATCATACTCTTCGTCTACATTAAAAACAGCATTAAAAGTTTTCTTTAAGTCAGTAAAAACAACATTATTTAAGTATGAAGTGCCTTTTAATTTAGAAAAAGCATCTAAAGCCAAAAATATCTCCTTCTTATACTCTTCTATAAGAAACTCTAGCTGATCTTGATGAATTTTCAAATGAGAAACATTAACTAACATTGTATTATGAGATGTACTTTCACCTCTGACATTTCTTATTGCAACAGATATAATAAAAGATCGAACAGCTTCCTTTAAGCTATCTGGCAAATAAAATATTTCTTCATTACTCTTCAACTCAAATATACTATGATGATCCTTTATAATAACTAACGGTGAGTAATTATCATCAAAATCATTACCATCTTCGTTAAAAACTTCATCTTTGAAAAAGTAATCTTGTCCTAAATAATTATCAGGAACAGGAATCTTTATCATAAAATCTCTTGGAAATAAATCATCTTGATCTGTATAAGAATTATCATCAGGATCAATAAATATATTGGCGAATGGAGTTGCCGTATAACCAACGTAAGTATTTCTATTAAAAAGAGAAAGTAGATTCCTAATGCAATCATTAGTTTTAGTCACTTCTTCCTTATGATGTTTTGTATTTATTGATGCATAATCCGCTTCATCATCAATTAACAACAAAGGCCCATCTAATCTAATCCCTTTTTCAGGGGACAGCATATGCTCATCTTTAATATAGTTATATAAACCATCTAAAACTCCAGTATGCTTTTTTATAGTAAAAATAACCGGGTCTGATCCATTTAGTTTTATCCCAAAACTTTCAGCTGAAGATTTAGTGAAATCCTTCATCGTTGACGTACCAGTATGGATAACGTTTTTAGTATTAAAAATACCAACACCAATAGGGGAAGCTATAGTTCTATTTTCTAAAAGTAAATGTTTCGACTCTCTGCCCAATACACCTTCATCAATTCTCTCTTGTGTTTGCTTTCTCAAATCATTTAAATGACCTCCAAGTACAATTACTGTTTTATAACCACAATCTATTGCTTTGTTAATCAAACCTAAAAAATTTTGAGTTTTACCAGACTGCACATTCCCCATAACAAGACCTTTTCTAGACCATGTTCCAGGAGTTTCTGGATCACCAGAATAGTCTAATATAGAATCGATAACAGCTTCATTTTTATCAATTACATCTATTGCCCTTGCCTGAGACAATAGCATATCCTTATATGCTTCCCAATGAGACCATTCGATCTTAGACTTTTTATTATTAAACCATAATGGCAAATCAGGATTTGATAGTTTAATCGCATGCTCACCAACTTTAACATTGAACATACTTTCAAGGTTAAACTTTAAAAGCTTTACATCCTCCTCTTCAAATAAAAAATTAGCATTGCTTTTAAACTGAGAAAAAATCTCATCAACTTTAGAATCTATATAAGATGGAGTTATAGAAACTCCTAACTCTTCGTTCATCTTTAAATTAGAGGAAATCTGAGATATTAATTTATTAAAGAAAGACTTATTCATTAAAAACTCCATCTACAATCGAAAACAGTAACTCTCCAACTAAATCGTCTTGTTTTATATCTTTAGGGGACTCTGACATTTTCTGATAAATATGATTCAGCGGTATGTTTTCTGAAAGGGCACCTAAATACTTTATAACTTCTTTTTTCTTATTATCTTCTAGACCATCTAAAAGATTAATTAGAGAATTGTTTTTAGAAGAAATCTGGTAGCTAATTGTGTGATCAACTTCATTCTCTTTTATATCCCAATATTTATTGGCACAATCTTGCTTACCACGATAACTATAAACATTTTTAGAACGTTTAATTGGATCAGAAAGAAACTTTCTTAGTTCTCTTTTTATTCTAGGAGGAAGTTGGAGACTCGATTTTTTCACATCTGTGGACCATTCTTGATCTAAGCTTGATGGAATATTCACTTCGACTCGGGCAAGAGCGCCTAGCTGGCTAGTTTTTGCTAATCCAAGCCAACCTCCTGCACTTATTAGTCTTTTTTCACGATAAATATAAAAACCTTGATTTTGTACTATTCCATTCGCACCGCCTAATCTATCAAGAGATTTTTTATCCATTCTTTTGAAATGTGGTAATACATGAGTATTAATTTCAATATAGCCACCTTTACATCTAAGTTTTTCTGATCGCCCTTCTTGATAGCCTTCTGATCTTGTCATAAAAGGATCTATTACTTGAAGTAATTTACCATTAATAGAAAACTTTCTTTTTTCCTTACCCTCCATAAATTTATGAAAATATAATGATATGTATGGATCTAATTCACTTAAAGCAGATGCTAGAACAACATCATCATCTAGTGAGTGATTGGTCTTGTTTAGACAAGCTATTTTTTCCCAAACAATCTGAGTCCCATGTTTATAATCATCATTTAATAAAAGTAATGGGTGATTATTTATCTCAGATTCTTCCAATATTTCTAAACACCAAGTGTTCTTTTCCTCTATTTGATCTATATCCCAAACAGCAGCATAAATAGATTCACCTTCTGACCTAGAAAAAACGGTTAGTCTACGTGCCTGTGAGAAACTTGCTGTTTTCATGCCAGATCCAAATCGCCCAAGGTCTCCTGTTAGTCGATCTTCTCCAGGGTCCTTACAACCAATTCTCATATTATTAATCAATTCTTCCTTGCTCATACCAAAGCCATCATCCACAATAGAAATACTTGGGTTTAATTGTCCTGGAAGAGATTGAATCTTGATGTTTTTTGCATTTGCAGCAATTGAATTATCAATTATATCTGCAATTGCTGATGGAAGCGTATAGCCAATTCTCATTAATGTTTTGATATGAGACTTAGGGTCAGGTGAAGAATCTTCAAAATAACTCATTTCGATTCACCTAGCATTTTTTTAACTTTATCTAATGCTATGTTTTCTTTTATATCTAATCCATCAGATCCAGCACTGAATCTACAAAGTTCAACTACGAAAGAGTTTAAGCCGAAGTTTTTTACATCTGATATATATGTTTCAATCTGTATATCTTCAAGAAAGAATTCATCTAAAACTGATTCGAATCTTTTTTTAAGATATTCTGGATATCTATCATGAATAAATTGATACATTGAATCTTCTTCAACCCTTGAAATAACTCCATCTTTCCCACAAACACAAGCTGAAACTTTTACTATTCCGTCAATAACATTTAAATCCATTAATACATCCTCATATCAAAAAACTTACTCTGCTACATAGCAACTTTGTTTCCAATCTAAATTGCATTACTCCAAAACACCTTATCAATGAGCAATACCAAAACTTATTCATCTTAGTTAGCCTAAACCTTATACCCAGCAGGTTCTTCTGCCACTAATCCAAGCGATGTATTTTGTTGCTGCACTGCCACTGCCACCGCCCCTGCTTCTTCAAATTCATTTATTCCAAGCCAGAGTTTGGCGTTACTGGATTCCGCGACCTGATACGCCCAGTTGCTAACGGCAAGTGAGGTGTCTGCATCGCAATGAAAATAGTCACCAAGTTCATTGCTGATGATTTGGTTATGAGTCACTAGGTTCTGTTCTTGCCAACGGGTGCGGTGCAATGGCGCAGCAAGAAAGTCACGCTTGTTGTTATTGCAGGTACGATGAGCGGCAACAAAATTGTGGCCAAGGTCGTTGGCGTAACGAGAAAACGGAATAAAGTGATCCACTTCTACGTCACCTTTCATCGGTTTACGACAGTAAAAGCATTGGTTGGTCTGCAACTCGATCAACACAGGTTTGGCTTTCGTCAGTGCGTTGCGGTCTACGCCAAATAGAAATTCTTGTAGCTGGCTTTGGCGACCGATTAACACTTGGTTGTGTTTAATACTTTGGATTTTTTGCAACCATGCGTTTCTCGCAAGATAGACAACAAGATCGTAAAAGCGACGAAAGCATTGAGCAATGCCAGTATTCAAAACGATGCTTTTCGGCTCTTTGCCCACACCAAAAAGTTCATGAGGGTATAAAAAGCATTCTTCTTGTCTGGCGAGTATTTGCAAACGCCACAGCGGGCCTGTTTTTAGTGTGCTCATTGCCGCGCTAAAAGCGGCTTTATAGTGCGGGCTTTGCTTGAGCTGTCGCATGGTGCGTATGTTGTTTTGTTGGCACTCAAACAACACGCTAATCACTTTGGATTGCGCGCCTGTATTCTGTTTTAGCAATGCGCTCTCCCCTGTATGCTCCGCTGAAAACGGCATGGCGTGATGCCAATACAGAGTGAGGAGTTTATCCGCCAGTGTCGGTAAGCTAATGGCGAGCTTACCTTGCTCTATCAAGGGCGATGGCGTCGATGACGACGTTTGTTCTACGCAAACATCAGCAATGGCGTGCAACAGAGCAAACTTGTACGTCGCACTAAAATCCCCTTCCACCAGCATGCGCTGTATGTAAGCGATAAAGTCGAGCTGTTGCTGCATGACGCTCATCATCGTTCTGGCACCGCTTTGATCAAGGCATTTAACCAAGATTCGCTTTCTCGCCCAGGACGCTGATCGGCACTTTGCCAATGCTTTATTAGGTTTAGCTGCGGGCACGCGTCGATCAAGCTGGTTAAGGTGGTTTCGTTTAAATCCGTGAATTCACGGCCATTATCGACACGCTCTGTTGTTCCGTATTTAAACGATACATATAAAACGCCATTTGGCTTTAAGGCGTTTTGCAGTCTGATAAAGACGTTAGGGAGTTCGTTTTTCGGTACGTGAAGTAAGCTCGCGCAACACCAGATGCCATCGTATTGATTGACCCTGTCCAGTTGTTGAAAAGTGCTTACTTCGACGATTTGTTGCAGATGTTGGCTGGCTAAGGCCGCCAGCTCTTCGCTGGCGTCAAAGGCGCTCACGGTAAAACCTTGTTGCTTGAAATAGGCGGCATCACGGGCGGAGCCACAACCAGCGTCTAAGATGTGGCCGTTTGGGGTAATCGTCGGCAAAAATTCACGATACAAGGCCGACATATCAACGCGTATGGTTGAGTCGGTGAAGTCTTGTGCATTTTGATTGTAAAACGTAAGGGTAGTATTCGACTGCAAACTGACCGCTCCTTGGAGTATGTAATCTGGGCCAGGCAAACACCTTTCGCAGGCTGTGCTAAAACCCTTGTTATTGTTTTAAATCACCTTCTTTTAAGGTTGGTTGACTCTTTACACTATGTCACATAAGTTAACAATTGTGGAGATTTTTTGACCATTACTTTTCGATTATTTGTCACATGTCGCTATTCTGATGGGGCGGTACTATTCAAGTGATGGGGAAAATCCATTAGCAAAGTAGATGACTAAAAAAAGCCACTGAACAAAGGTATTCACCCTCATTCAGTGGCAGGCGTTTCATAAGTTGGTTAGCCGATTTTTTAACCTAATTTCCTTGGCTAAAATCCTCGCTAAACAAGCAGCAGGTTAGTTTAATTGTGTGTTGTTAATCAGCATCAAAACCAAGCTTTCACACCAATAACAAACTCAGTGTCCCCTGAACTTTCTCCATCATTGCGAACAAGGTCTGCTGTGTCTCCAAGTTTTTGACTCCAATCTAGACCGATATAAGGCGCGAATTTACGAGTTACTTCATACCTTAATCTAAGCCCTGCACTGATATCCGATAGACCAGAGCCAATGTTCACTTGTTCGTCTTTTTTGCCGTAAATATTCATTTCAAGCTCTGGCGTTAGAATCAGTTTTTGAGTGATCAATAAATCTTGCTCAACACTTACTCGCAGTGCACTGCGCCCCTCTTCTCCGATAAATAAAACGGCATCAATATCATAAAAATAGGGAGCTAAGCCTTGAATCCCAAGCACTGCCCAATGACGAGTGGGTGTTGGGTGCACATCTTGTCTTACACCCACTTGTAAATTCCAATAGGGTGCAACTGCATGACTGTAAAGGGCTTGAACTTCTAACTCTTGCTCATTGCTGCTTGTGTATTCACCATCAACTTTCAGCCAAAGCTTATTTAAGTCGTAGCCAAGCCAGGCTTGGGCACTGACATTTGTCGTATCTTCAGAGTTAATCCCTGTTTCCAGCTGATCTATTATGACACTGGCTAATAACGGGTCATCTTCTGCTTCTGCATAAACAAAAGAGCTCCCCACAGAGGCCGTTGCTAGCATCAAAGTCAGGATGGGTAATTTAAAATTTTTCATGAAGCGCTCCTTATTTGACGACAACTTTTCTAAACATACCAGGCATGTGATACAACAAATGACAATGGTATGCCCATTGCCCTAATGCATCCGCAGTCACCAAATAACTCACCTTCGAACCGGGTTGAACCAAGACAGTGTGCTTGCGTGGAATGTGCTCAGGATCTCCCGTTTCAAGCTCACTCCACATACCATGTAAATGCATGGGATGGGTCATCATTGTGTCGTTTACTAAGGTAATTCGTACCCTTTCCCCATACGCAAGCTCCAGCGGAACTGAGTCGGCAAATTTGATCCCATTAATAGACCACATGTAACGATCCATATTACCCGTTAAGTGCAGCTGAATTTCTCTGCTCGGCTGGCGCTTATCCTTTGTGGGATACAGCCCTTTTAAGTCGGCGTATGTGAGCACCTTACGATGGTATTTTTCTTGATGCTCTCTCAATCCAATACCAGGGTCATTTATCCCATTTTTAGGCGTCTCTGCCTGCATATCCACTTGCGGGCCATGCTCTGATTTTAAATGGCGTATTTCACTGTTGCTGCCATAACCAGCCAACCCGATTTGGGCCATGGACATACTATTATGGTCCATGGCGCCGTTTTGCATAGCACCACCGTGCATAGCTCCAGTGCCCATCGACATAGCACTATGATCCATAGTGTCACTTTGCATGGCATCACCTTGCATAACTCCGGCGCTCATTGCCATATGATCATGTCCCATTTTTTCCATGTCCATGTCCATGTTCATGTTCATATCCATGCCCATATCACCATGAGTAAGAATCGGCGCAGGGTCCATGGAGGGAACGTTGGCAGATAAGCCATAATCCGAGGTTAGATTACCAATGGCGTAGCCGGATCGATCAATACTTTGCGCAAACAGGCTGTAGGCATTATCAGCTTCTGGTTCAACAATAAGGTCGTAGGTTTCTGCTACACCTATACGAAACTCATCAACAATAACAGGCTGGATATTTTGCCCATCACTGGCCACTACGGTCATTTTTAATCCAGGGATTCGCACGTCAAAAATGGTCATAGCAGAACTGTTAATCACTCGCAGACGCACTTTTTCCCCTGCTTTGAACAAAGCCTGCCAAGGCTGAGCGGGTGAGTTGCCATTCATTAAGTAGGTATAGGTTGCGCCGGTAACATCTGAAATATCACGGTCACTCATGCGTTGCTGATTCCACATAGAGCGTGTTTTCCAGGTGTTCACCAGCCCTTGCTTTTTGATATCAGAAAACAAGTCCGACAAGGTTCTTTCCTGATAATTATAATAATCAGACTGTTTTTTTAAGTTTGCATAAATGCTTTCTGGCGCCTCGTTTGACCAGTCTGAAAGCATCACTACATATTCTCGGTCAAAGCTGACAGGATCAGGCTCTTTTGGATCAATAACAATGGCACCATAGGCGCCAGTTTGTTCTTGGAACCCAGAATGGCTATGGTACCAATAGGTGCCGCTTTGCTTCACAGGAAATTGATATTCAAAGGTTTCCCCAGGTTTTATGCCACCAAAACTTAACCCAGGAACACCATCCATACCGGTCGGCAGAATCATACCGTGCCAATGTAATGAACTATCACGATCTAGGTTGTTTTTAACCCTGAGGGTGACGATGTCGCCCTCTTTCCAACGTAACAATGGCCCAGGCAACAACTGATTTATGACCGTTGCACGAGCAGGCTCCCCGGTAATATTCACGATTTTATAATCAATCGTTAAATCGAATACCTTGCCTGATAACTGAGTTAAAGACTGAGCCATCGCACTGGCAACAGCATGTTTTGAAAAAGGGATGGTCGCAAACGCGAGAACAGCAGAAGCGCCGAACACAAATTGACGACGACTAATCCCCTTGCTTGCAAGAGCTGATTTCGATGAACAATTAGTTTCATGAGATGGGGGTTTTAACTGTGTCATTGTACGCACTCCGTTAAATAAACAAACCGAAGCACAACAATGTGTGGACGCAACTGATCTACATTTCGAGTAAAAGACATACATTGTCTCCAATATCATTCTGTAAAACGCTCAAAGCAGAGCGGATCGCCACTTTCGTATCAAAGTGGTGTTAAAAACTAAGAATTTTTATGGATTTGGACAGCCTTCAAAAACAAAAGACTAAGCCAAATTTAGACAAGTATTGGAGGCCGATATAGAGAGACATTATGTTGCGGTAACTCATGAATAACCAAGCTGGGGCTATTATGAGTAATTATACGTTCAGGCAACAAGACCTGATGCTTAACCATGGAAAGGGTCGCTAAGCAGGATACCATCGAGCAGTTATGGGCGTTTTTACAGCAATCTGGTGCTACAAGAGAATCTTTTTGACATGACATATCACTATTAGACATGGCTGAAGAGGACATGTTTTGCATAGCAACATGCTGTATTGGACTGACTATTTCTACAGAAGCAGAAGCTTGACTAAGAAAAGCAAGCATGGCGAATAAGATAATAATGATATTTTTTTGTCTCATTCCCCAGCTCCAATTTCATTTCGCGATTATGATACCGTGTGAGATAAATTTTCTCCATTACTTAATTTTGACTCCTGTGAAATGATTTCAAACAATCAAAACGCTGATCACAGCTCTCATTACAGAAAAACCAAACGCGTCTATTTTTGCTCCTTCAGCTCCTCATTCACCAGTTTAACCAACGCTGGGTCGATGGGCGGTAAGGTTAAATCCACGTCTTTTTCCAACCCTTCTACCACGGCGGTTAAAAACTGCACCCGTGCGAACCATTTATAATTCCCAGCGATTAACGTCCACGGGCGATCCACCTCTGAGGTGTAAGCAAACATGTCGTTGATGGCGACTTCGTACTCTGGCCATTTGTCGCGGTTGCGAATGTCTTCGTCGGTGAGTTTCCAGCGTTTTTTCGGGTTACTTAATCGTGCCGCAAAGCGTGTAAGTTGCTCTTGTTTATCGATGTGGACAAACAGCTTGATGATCCTTACGCCGTCGTCGCTTAGCATGCGCTCAAATTCGTTTATTTCTTGGTAGGCTCTTTGCCATTCTTGTTCGGTGGCGAATTGTTCGACGCGCTCCACCAGCACTCGCCCATAATAGGAGCGATCGAAAATGGCGATGTTGCCAGGCGCCGGCAAGCGCGATTGAAAGCGATACAAATAGTGCTTACCCTGCTCAGACGCGGTCGGTGCAGCAATCGGAAACACAGTGTAACCACGAGGGTCAAGCCACTCGGTTAAGCGTCTAATGGCACCGCCTTTTCCGCTTGCGTCCCAGCCTTCGACACAAATAATCGCCCTCAAGCCTTGGTGATAATAAGCTTGTTGCACGGCAAGCATGCGTTTTTGCAAATGCTTGAGTGCCTTTTTATAGTGCTTTTTGCTGACAAAGCATTGCGAGAGATCCACCTCGCTAAGGCTAGGCGGTGTTGGCTCTAATCGAATTTTGGATGGTGTAAACATCGTACTGCCCTATTAAATAACGCCTGAATAGAACCACTAGAGTCCCCCATCGGTTTGTAAAACACAAATCAAATAGGCCCAGTGCCGTCTGCCTCACGCCCTTATTGGTGCCTGATTAGTTCGTTTAGGAGGTTTATGTTTTCGGTCACTCTCTATAAAATAGCGGCATTCTATCTGTAACCTCGTTGCTTCGTTGCGAAGCACAAAGACAAAGAGTTTTAACATGAATGACGATCAGGAAGTAATCACCAATTTAGTCGAACTTGAGCGTTTTCTACTGAGTGTAGAAACCGGCGCTCTTGGTTTGGAAGGCGTTGCTGGGGTAGGCATGGCCACCAATAATTCAGACGGCCGCCACTTTGTTGCTGTCTTTGATGAGCAGCAAAAATTGCTTTTGGCCCGCTGGATCAGCGTTGAAGTCTTTGAAACCGGTAAAGACTTAGTGCGCTACGGCACTCGCCTTAAGCACTAATCTACACGATTTAAGACAACGCCTTAGGCTAGAGTGATGATGTCACTGTTCTGCTTTTGATAAGCGTTGAATAAAAATGGCCGTGATGAATCTCTGTTCACCACGGCCATTTTTTAGCTTACTCCCTTAAGCCTTACGCTCTCCTTAGCGCCCTTCCTTGTGTTTTTTCTTGTGTTTTCTCTTAGCTATCTAGCTAGCTCTTCACTCTACTAAGCCGCGCTATTAAGCCACGCTTTTGTGCTTTTGCTGATCCAAGCGGATCACTGTGTCGCAACATTTGTCGATCAGCGCTGGGTCATGGCTGACGATCAATAAGGCACAGCCCTGCTCCCTTGCGAGCGCGATGAGCAATTCGGTGATTTCTTTGGCGATGAAGGGGTCCAAGCGTGAAGTTGGCTCGTCAGCAAACAAAAACACCGGCTCCAACAATAAGGCACGTAAGATCGAAAATCGCTGCAATTCACCGCCAGACACGTCTTTGGCAGAGCGCGCTAGGATGGACTCAGGCAGGTTAAGCTTTTGCATTAACGGCGCTATTTTCTTGGTATCGAGTTTGTGCAGTTTCACCAAGTCGTTCAACAAGGTTTGCAGCGTCACATGGGCGCTTAAGCTCGATGGTGGATCTTGAAACAACTTCAACCACTGGTGCGGTTTGGTGTTGGCTAACAAGGGGTTGATCTCGCCTTTTAACGGCAGCAACAAGCCTAATAGCGTGTCACCAAAGGTGCTTTTACCACAGCCACTGTCGCCCACAACCCCTATGATTTCACCGCCATGACACGTTAAATTCAAGCCAGACGACAAGGCATTGTTACCACGCCCTATGGTCAAATCCGACACTTGCAAAATGGCGCTGCGCTCGGCCACAGGAGCAGGTTCTAGCTGCCAATATTCTGGCGCTGCATAGATCAGCTCCTTGGTGTACTCAGCCTGTGGATTGGTTAACACAGACTCGGCGCTGCCCGCTTCTATCATGTCGCCATTTTTAATCACCAAGATGTCGCCGCCCAATTGTTGAGCCACATCGATGTCATGGGTAATGGTCAGCAAGCTGCCCCCTTGGGCGCTTTTTTTCAGCAATTGGATGATGTCATCGCGACGACTGCTGTCTAGCCCCTTGGTTGGCTCATCGGCTATCAGCAAGTTGGCGCCCCCTGCGGTGGCACTGGCAATCGCCAAACGCTGCGCCATGCCACCAGACAATTCGGTCGGGCGCTTCAAAGCACTGTCTTTTAGGCCAAGATGGTCTAAATCGGCGATGGCGTGATTAAACGCTGTCTCGCCGTCTTCGCCCTTCACTGACTCGTACACTTCAGACACTTGCTGGTAATTTGCCATCAGCGGGTCAAGGGAATGCCACGGCTCTTGGGGCAACATGGTGATGCTTTTGCCCCACAATGGCGAGCGCGACTGAGCCATTACCGGCTTACCAAACACTTCCACCACACCGCTGGCGTCTAGCACCTTGGGTAACAGCCCCATGATGGCTTTCGCGACCAAGGTTTTACCTGAGCCGGTTTGCCCTAAAATGGTTAACGGACGGCCTTTTTCAACGCTAAAAGACACCTTATTGACCAAGCATTTTCCTTGGTAATGGACGGTTAAATCTTGGGCCTTAATGAGCGCTGTCATGTTTATTTCCTGCTAGAAGGTGAAAGCCAAAAACCAAGGTCGCAATCGCGATCAATGGCTGCACGAGAATCCACGGTGCTTGAGCATAATAGGGAAACAGCTCGACACTCATCAGACCCAGCTCCGCCAACGGCGGCTGAATGCCCACATAAACAAAGCCCAGTGACGCCATGGTCAAGATCGCATTGGCACCGCCAAACGAGGCAAGAGTCAAAATAGAATGGGTCAGCTCTGGCCAAATATGACGACGGAACTGATACCAAGGGCCAAAGCCCATCATTTGCGACAGCTGACGTGCTGGGCTATTGATAATGGTATTAGTGATCGCTCGCGACACACGGAAGTACTCGACCCATTGGGTTAAGGTGATTGCCAAATACAATACCAGCAAAGAGCCTGGCACGATGGCGGCAAACAGCAGCACCAAGACCAAGCCTGGTAATGCCAACAAGATATTAACGATCACGTCCATACCTTGCGCCATACGACCGCCTTTCCATGCGGTAATCACACCCAAAGACACGCCTAATGTGGCCGAGGTCAGCACGCAGAAAAAGCTCAACACAAACGACAACTGAATCGCACTGGCGATGCGCGTTAGCATGTCACGACCAAAATGGTCTGTGCCTAACCAATGCTCAGCACTGGGGGCTAATAATCGGCCCGACAAATCTTGATCGGCTATGTGGTAAGGAGACCATTGCACAATGCCGCTTGCGACCAATAACAAGCCAAGCAGCAAACCCACCCCTATTTTTTGGTTGATGTTAAGTTGCGCCATCATGCTTGGGCTCCTCTTGGGTCAATCCAGTGACAAAGTAAATCCACACAGGTATTGAGCAATACAAACAAGACCCCCATCATCAGGGCACAACCTTGGATCACAGGAATATCACGAGCAAAAATGGCGTGCGCCAAACCATGGCCAATACCCGGCCACGAGAACAAAGATTCGATCATCACAATGCCTTCAATAACCGTCACCAATTGAATGCCGATAAAGGCGATGACAGGAACAGAAATATTACGAATGCCATGCTGAACAAAGGTTTGTGTCGGCGACAAGCCCTTGATCGCGGCAAATTGATAAAACGGCGCGCGAATGACTTTTAGTGTGTTGTTGCGCACCACTCGGTTAGACACAGCGGCAAGGCTCAAGGCCAGCGCCACGGTCGGCAGCACCAAATGTTGCCAAGTACCAAAGCCTGCGACGGGCAAGATCGGCCACGCCACCGCAAAGATCAAAATCAGCATAAGGCCGATGACAAACACAGGCATGGAGCGCAGCAAGGTCGATAACCACAAAAAACTGTGGTCTAGCGTGCCCTGACGAAACGCCGACAACACACCAATGAAAATCGCGATCAAAGATGCGAGCAGCACGCTGGTAAAGGCCAATAACACAGAATGGCCTAACTGGTGCTGGACGGTGTCGATCACTGGCAAGCCACTGACTAAGGATTTACCTAGGTTAAATTGCATTAAATCCACAAGCCAATGGGCGTAACTTTGCCACCAGCTGGCGTCCAGTCCTAACTCTTGGCGCACCAATTCGGCGGCGGCAGAATCTACGCTGTCTTGACCGTAACGGCTCGCCGCAATGCGGTAGGCCATGTCCCCTGGCAAACTGCGCATCAACACGAAGGTTAATGTGCCGACACCCCAGACAACCAATATCACTTGAAAAATTCGGTGTTTAATGAGCGTCCACATGGTCGACCAGCTCCATCTTGTTAATAAAGTAATCTCTTAGGAAAGGGTCAAATTGATAGCCCTTGATGCGCGCGTTGACCGCGTTATGTTGTTGGTAACTGGCGACGGCAATTACCGGTTTTTCTTGATAAATAGCCGTTGCTACTAACTTGGCATCACGCTTGGCTTGCACTTGGTCACTCTGGGTAGTGAGTCGTGCTAAGGCTTGACCCACTTGCGTGTTGTACCAATTCATAGCGCCCCAATCGCCACCACCCTGGGTGTATTCATTGGCCATTATCGACACTGGGTCGGCTATTACGCCTAAGTTTCGGGCGATTAACGCTACTTCCAGGGTGTTGTCCGCATGGCGTGATGGAATCATACTGGAGTTGGTTACATCCACTTTTAGGTCGACACCAAGACGTTTCCATTGATCTTGCAATGCGGTAGAAACCGTTGTCAGTTCTGGGCGATCCGCGTAGGTGGTTAAAGTCAGTTGAAAACGCTGACCGTCACGGACTAACCAGCCTTGTGCGTCTTTTTGCCAACCTAGTCCCGCCAATAAATCAGCGGCTTTCGCTAGGCTATAGCTTTCTTGCGGCTGGTCTAAATGCCAAGCCCCCATAGAAGACGCAAAGATCTGATCACTGGCTGCTTCCGCCACATGCAAAACTTGCTCAGCAATGGCTGGTCGATTGATAGCAAGGCTCAAGGCTTGACGCGCTTCTACAGAATTTAAAAATGGATGACCTGCATTCAGTTTTAACAACAAGGTACGAGGAATGGGGTGAGAGTACACTTTCACGTCATCGGCTGTGCTTAATTGATCCAGCATGGAAGCATCAAGGCTGTAAACTATGTCCGCTTCGCCAGATTTGGCTTGTAGGATACGGCTTTCAGAACGGTGTCCTGTCAAATACTGAGCAAACTCAATGCTTGGCTTAATACCCCAATAAATTGGATTGGCTTTAACCGACAACTTGTGTGGTGGTTCAAAGGTATCCAGAACATACGCGCCGGAACCAATGAGGCTGGTGACCACGCCTTCTTGGTTGTAAGCACTTGGCGCCATAATCGCCGTAGAATAGTGCGCCAACAACGCCGGTAAGACAGTGTGCGGCTGGCTTAACACTATTTCTACTTGCTGTGGGTTTTTCACGCGTATTGCTTCGATCGGTGCTTTTTTCAATGTGCCGTGCTTGTCTTGAGCAAAACGTAACGCACTGACAACCGACGTGGCATTCATGGGCGAGCCATCTTGAAATAGCACGTTAGGCTGTAGCATCAGAGTCCAGATCTTTTCATCGGCACTGCTTTGCCAAGTACGTGCAAGGCCTGGGATAAGCGCCCCTTTTGCATCCACATTGATCAAGGTTTCCAGTATATTCATACGCGTATAAATATACCCCTGTTTCGACGGCTCCAGGCTGGTGAATTCCCATGGACCACTGATCGCCAAGGTATTCGAGCGCGTTTGGTTGTTACTGGTCGCTTGACCAAATAAAACAAACATCAGGCACAGGGCAAAGCCCACACCGCCTGTTAATGCGGCTTTTATCCGCGTTTTTCGACGGCGAATTGCAGCGTAAGACAATTCTGTCATTCGGTTTCTCTTCTAAAGTAATCATCAAATAGACAGACGCATCCTGATCATGGCCCCCATAAGAGCCAATTTCAGCATGGTCAATTTTCTTGTTAATAAAGGTTAGGAAAAGAACGAAATAACGGCGGGGCCCGAGCGCGAGACGTTAGGGCTACAAAAGTAAAGAAGGAAACAAACAGAGGAATACTGCGCTGGGGAGATGGATACACCACAGGCCAGACAAATTCAGTAGCAGGCAGCCACTGTTGAGAAAAATGAAACAACTCACATTGATGGTGCTGGTGATGAACCTCATCTGGGTCCGTATCGTGTGCGCTCGATATAAAACCAAGCGCAAGCACCAATAAAACGCAGCAGATAATCTGACTCAATGTAGGTTGCTTTTGTAGCATGCGTTAGCTTAGAGACCGTATCAATAAAGTTCGTCAAAAGTGGTTGTTTTTAAAGAATTTATTGCGATTAGGAATAAGTAAATCTAGCGCTATAAATAATTTGTTACCTTATAACATAACCAGGCGTTTAAAGAAATACACACAGCCAGAGTAAAGCCATCTCATAGCGACTTTTGCGGCGCTCAAAGCACAGTCAACGCTTTGCTATTGCTCATCCCAATAGGGGTGATCTCCGCCCAGTCTATCGACAATAAAATCAAGAAACACACGAACCTTAGTCGGTAAATAACGGCGTTCAGGGAAAACCGCATACAGTGTTTGCAGCGGTAGATCATATTCCGTCAGCAAGGGGACTAACTTCCCTGCCGCAATGTCTTTACCCACAATGAAGGTCGGGATCTTAGCGATGCCTAGCCCTGCTAACACGGCTTGCTGCAAGGCTTCACTGTTATTAACCTGATAGTTACCACGGATTTTGACTTTAACTGGCTCGGATTCACCCAGTAATGTCCATTCACTGCCACCGCTAAAATACGAATAATGGATGCAATTATGTTTGAGTAATTCATCAGGCATCAGTGGAAGCGGATTCTTTGCTAAGTAGTCAGGAGACGCACAAATCACACTGCGACAGGGTGCCAAACGTCTGGCGATTAGGCTGGAATCTTGTAAGTTTCCCGCTCGGATAGCCAAGTCAAAACCGCCTTCTACCAAATCAAACACCTTGTCGTCCATGACCATGTTGAGCTCAATATCTGGGTACAGGGCAAGAAAGTCTGCGACCAAGGGCGCGATGTGTAAGCGGCCAAATGACATTGGCGTATTGATCTTAAGTAAGCCTTTTGGCTTTCCTTGCAACTGAGTGACGGAATCAACCCCTTCGCTGGCAGCGCTAAAGGCTTTAAAAGCGTACTCCGCATAACGCTCCCCTGCTTCGGTCAAACTCAATCGTCTTGTGGTTCTGTGTATTAATTGCACGCCGAGTTTACTTTCTGGCTCTCGTATTCGCTTGCTCACAGCAGACTTGCTAGTTCCTAGCCGTATCGCCGCCTGAGAAAAACTACCATGTTCCACTACGGCCACAAACACAGGTATTGCCGAAAAAGTTTCCATTCCACTCACCACTGTCAACTAAAACTCAACAATGAGTTTCCGACATCCCCACTTATCAGTCAACCAGAAAGCCTTTACAGTCACGTTCGTAAAGCACGGCCCGTTAACTGCAGCCCATTGACAGTGACCTCACTGGCTGCCAAGCAAACAATTTATCAAGCAAACAACAGATCAAAATAAAAGGAAAATTATGAAGGTTTTTCAGGCTATTGAGCAACGTAGAGCGGTTAAGCACTATCAAAAAGAGAGCAAAATGCCAGCAGAAGATTTCGACAAAATAATGTCGGCAGCCATACTCTCTCCTACCTCTTACAATATTCAACACTGGCGCTTTATTCGAGTCACAGACCAACTGCACAGACATAAAATGAAAGACGCAGCCTGGGGGCAAGCACAAGTAGCGGACGCGGCTGAATTGATCGTTTTATGCGCCGATGTTAATGCTTGGAGCGACAGACCAGAACGTTATGTCGCTAATAGCCCACAAGAAAGTCAAGATATATTGCTGCCAATGATGCACGCGTTTTATGCTGGAAAAGAGCAAATTCAACGCGATGAAGCCATGCGCTCATGTGGCATTGTTGCTCAAACCATCATGCTAGCGGCCAAAGGATTGGATTACGACAGTTGCCCAATGGTTGGCTTTGATAGAGAAGAAGTAGCGCGCTTAATTCGCTTGCCCAAGGGGTACGTCATCGCCATGATGATTGCCATCGGTAAAGCAGAAAAAACCGCCTACCCGCGCGGCGGTCAATTATTACTGGAAGAGGTGTTATCTGAAAACCATTTTTAATCTCGCTACCAAAAGAGGTTAAAGGCATGGGAAGTCAGCAATAGAGTCACAAATCGACTCTATTGCTTTTTACTTTAAAGCACAGTTGAATACAAAAATTCATAAAGATATTTATAAAAAAGTAATCACTTCATTATATTTCAGAATATTGTCAAATCTAGGGTTTTATTATTTATTGACAAACAATCTGTTAAGACCATTCAACATCAGTAGCAAGCATATAGCCTACACCATAGACGGTTTTAATTAAGGTGTTTTTGTTATTATCTGGTTGTATTTTTTTACGAAGTCTCGAAATACGTACATCAATACTACGGTCATAGGGAAAAGTATTATCCCCTAATAGCTGATCTCGTGAGAGTATTTTATAAGGATTTTTAAGTAGTACAAATAGCATATCCGCTTCTGCGCGACTAAGTTTTTCTTCAATAGAGGTACCTTCATTCAGTGTCAACGTCGCTGGATGGTAAGTCAGTCCTGAAAAATAAACACACTGTGGCTTATTTTTTATGGGGTTAGATTGAACCTGCATACGTCGTTGTAAACTTTGCACTCTAGCCACAAGTTCACGAGGTTCAAATGGTTTAGTTATATAATCATCTGCCCCTAATTCTAAACCAAGAAGACGATCAGTGAGGTCTCCTCTACCTGATACAATAATAAGGCCTATTTGTTTATTCTGCAGACGCTTTACTAGATCAATACCATCCATGTCAGGAAGGTTAAGGTCAATTATGCAGATATCTGGCTTTACCATTTGAATAGCACTTTCAGCCTCACCACCACAACTAAAACAGGTAGCCTCAAAAAAAACCTTAGCCAAACTATTAGCAATCAATAACCCTAAATCCTGTTCATCTTCAATGATGTATATTAAAGATTTTTTATTCATCTGAATGACCTGGAACCTTTATTTGATTAGACGCTATAGCGTCAGAAAGTGCACTGATGTCAAAAGGCTTTTGTAATAACACACCTTCATATTCTAACTGAACGAGTTGGTCACTGTAGCCACTCATAAGCACAAAAAACACACCCTTATAGTTTTCCTTGATCATCAATGAAATATCGTAATATGACGCGTTACCAGGCATGACTGCATCAGAAATAACCCCGACAAGTGCAGATAAATTCGCCTCTAGTAACAATAATGCGTTATCTGCTGAGCTCGACTCTATGACTGAATAACCCAATGAAAGTAACTGCTGTCGAACAACCAATCTAACGTCTTCATTATCTTCTACTAATAAAACTAATGCATCCTTCCTGTCTTTCGATACGACTCCGGTTACAGGTAATGTATCGGAAAATATTAAAGGTGAATCCTGCGCTACTGGTATCAGCATCTCGACTTTAGCCCCTATATCTGGATTATTTTGTATTCGCATATAGCCTTTTGACTGCTTCACGAACCCAAAAACCATACTTAATCCAAGACCAGAACCAGCTTCTGATGATTTTGTAGTAAAAAACGGCTCATACGCTCTTGTTAAAGCCTCAGATGAAAACCCTCTACCGCTATCAATAATAGAAAACAACACATATTGGCCTGCGCTAATAGGTTCATCAAATTGTCCTTCATAAACAGAAGTCAGATACCCTACACTCTTAACTTGAAGCGACAACTGCCCACCTTTTGGCATCGCATCTGCTGAATTCAAAATCAAGTTTACTAAGGCATCTTCCATCAAGCCTGAATCAACAAAGATAATGGGGCAATCCGCCACGACATCAGTAAAAAACACGATATTATCAGGCAATGGTGCTGACAATAGATCCACTATTTCACTGATTAATAATTGTGGGGCTATATAACTTGACGACAACGGCTGTCGGCGCGAAAAGGCTAATAACCGTCGAGTCATATCCCCTCCTCTTCGAGTCGCACGGATAGCTGGTATTAAATTATTATTCCATGCCGCGGGCAATTCTTTTTGATTTTGTAATTCAAGTAAATTGCCTAAAATGATCGTCAACAAATTATTAAAATCATGCGCCATCCCGCCTGAAAGTTGTCCTACCGCTTTCATCTTGCTGGCTTCAGCAAGGCGTTTTTCGGTTTCACGTTCTTTGGTGATATCAATACACACAGATAACACACCAATAACATTGTTCGAATCATCGTAAAATGGCAATAAGGTTCTACGGGTGAGTACATCCTGGTGGTTATCTTTTAGAGTATACTCATAAACTATTTTTTCCCCTTTCAATGCCCGTTGAATATAATAACGTATGAAACCATACACTATCGGATCAACTACATTATTCATGGGTTTACCAATAACACTATCCTTGGTTACATTAAAAAATTCTAAAAACTCTCGATTTGCAAATATAAACCTTTGATCACTGTCTAAATAGGCTACTTGTGCGGGTAAAGAATCCAATATAAGACGCTGCCTAGCTTCAACTGCGTGCAACTCTGCTTGAGTTGTTTTTAGCCTTTTCACCGTATTTAATAATTGTGTATTACTTTCTGAAAGATCACTGGTTCTGGCTTCAACCCGAAGGTTTAAGGTATTAATATTGTTGCGTAATCGCTCAACCATAAGATCAAACGATTCAGCCAGCATACCTAGTTCATCATTACGCTGAATATTCGTCTTGGCCGTAAGGTCACCTTTATTAATCCTTTGGGCAGTTGAAGATAGCTTACAGATAGGTGCCGTTAGCCATTTAGCAAACAAAAAAACAATCAACATGCCTACAAACAAACTTATCATACCAATAACAAAGATACGTTGACTCAACTGAATAGAATTAGCTCTCAAATCATCAAGATATACAGAGGTGCTAATATACAAATTAGATTTAGGTAAATGTCTAGTAATTGCCAGCTTTTCATAAACATAATGACCAAGATCATCCGGCCGATCCCATTTATAATAAAACTCTTTATTTTTATCAGCCGTAGAAATTAACTCTTCATATAAAGACTTTTCTGTCGTTGAGTTCAATCGTACCTTTATATTATGTCTAATCATTTTATCACTAGAATCAAATAAAACATCACCATTAGAATCAAAAACATAAACACAACTACCATTTAAATTCTTAATACTTTTATATATTTCGATGAAATTTTTTAGCTTTTCAATTTCAACTTTATAATTAGAGCTTTCTCTGGAATCGGTACAATACTTATGATTGTGTTTGCAAACATCACTATTATACAAACCTTTCAACAACACATTAAATGCGACATTAAGAACCTGTTTATTTGAATTCAATTCAATTTTAAAAACACTATTTTTTATCAAGGGTACAGAAAAAAAATATATAGCACTAAACATAGTAACAATAAGTAAAAGTAGTATTGAAAAAAGTCGAAGTGTAATAGTTGACATGTGCAGTACAGCTTTTTAGACGTTGGTTTGAGATATAAATCTTAACATAAAGTTATCAAAATAAAGGTTTTTGTTACATTTCGTTAGAATTGAAAAATTGTTTAGTTCAGATTTTTAGATATTATAGGTCGGCATGCGCATACAGCTAGGTCAAAAAGTATTGTTAATGCGCAAAAAAGTACAAGAAGGAAATCGTTTAAGTGTAGACAAATTAGTTAGCATACCCTTCTTATTATAGATAAAGCAGGATTAACATAAGCTAACAGTAAGGCAAAATATAATAAAACAAGGTTTTTCAAAAAGTTCAGATACCTATTCAGAAAGTTTTGAAATCAACTTGAATATTTAAGGGATTATTATGAAAAAAACGATAGGTTATGATAGATCGGAAATTTGCAAAATATCAGTTATAACTGGTTCAACCTTCTCACTTGTATTTTTTTCTTTTTATCCTTTAATAGAATCCTCTACACCTGAACTAATGGCTTTTACATATAGCATGATTTTCTCTACCAGTATACTAAATTCAATTTTTTTACACAGGATATTCAAGAAAAACATGGGCATCATTAGCAATATAATCCATCAAATGGATGACATTGTGACAATTAAAGACTACGACGGAAAATTTATATTTTCGAATAAAAAAATAGCACAATTTTATAACAGTACCCCTGAAAAAATGGCAGGGAAAGATGATTACCAATTAACCAATGATCTTGAACAATCAAAAATATTAAAAGAAGATCTAAAATCAATAATGGACAAATTCGAAAAAGAAATACTCAACGAATCTGCAACCGATATTAAAACAGGTGAGGTTCGGCATTTTTGTTCGACTAAAATTCCGTATAAAGACACTCAAAACAAAATCAAAATTTCTATTATAGCTAAAGATGTTACACCTTTGATACTATTAAAAGAAGAAGTCAATAGAAATAAAAGACGTCTTGAACATGTTTTGGATGTATCAGAAGAAGGATTATGGGAATGGAATATTCAGACCAATCAAATATTTCATAATGCTCGATGGAATCTGATCACGGGAATTAAATTAGACCATGAAACCTTTGAACAGTATGAGAGTCGTGTTTTCACAGAAGACTGGATGCAGGTGGTTCAAGCGTTAGATTTGTTGTTGAAAAAAAACCAGCCGTTCAATATTGAGTATCGAATAAAAAAACCTGATGGGACAGTAATATGGGTTTGGGATCGTGGTCGTGTCGCTGAGTTCGATGCCAATGGTAATCCTGTATTATTGGTAGGTATCATTCTAGACATTACCACAGAAAAATATAACCAAAAAAAAATCGAGCGACTTGCGTATTACGATAATCTCACTGGCCTAGTTAATCGTACTCAGCTTGAAATTGAGCTTAATAAGACCATATTATTAAATAAACAAGAAAATTGTTACAGTGCTATTTTGTTCCTAGACCTTAATCGATTTAAATTGCTAAACGATAGTTATGGGCATCATATGGGTGATAAATTACTCAAAATGGTAGCCTCTCGCTTAAAAAATGAAAGTAAAGCAAAAGTGACCACCTCTCGCTTTGGCGGCGATGAGTTTGTAATCATTTATCCTCTTATCGATTCTAATAAAGAAACCGCAACAACTGAGGCTCAGCAGTACGCCGACTCACTGATTAAAGAAATCTCCAAAACATTTACCATAGAAAATGACCATCACAATGTATCTGTTGACTATGACATATCTATTAGCGTTGGCGGAATAGTGTTTAAAACCGACGATGTCTCAACTAGTTCATTATTGCAGTTGGCAGATCTTGCTTTGTATCGTGCTAAATCTACTATATCTGAACAGGCGCTATTGTTTGATATGGATATGAAAGATGAATTAACCCATACCAGCCAGCTTCTTAAAGATATGAGACAATCTATTATTGATCACGACTTTATCATTTATCTTCAACCTCAATTCAATACAGAGGAAGTATTAATAGGAGCTGAGGCTTTGGTTCGTTGGCAGCACCCAACGCGAGGATTATTGTCCCCAATTTCTTTTATTGATCAAGCAGAAGAAAGTAATTTGATTATTAAAATAGGCGAACAAGTACTTATGCAAGCTTGTGAGCAGCTATATATATGGCAACAGTCTTCAGATACTCAAATGCTAACTATGTCAGTGAACTTAAGTGCGAAGCAAATCTGGCAAAGTCAATTTTCTGAAGATTTTATAGCAACGATATCTGCCTATGATATTGATAAAAGTAAACTTATTATTGAGGTGACAGAAACAGTTTTACTCCAAGATATTAATGATGCAATAGATAAAATCAACAAATTAAAATCTCATGGAATTCTTATTTCCTTGGATGATTTTGGTACAGGTTATTCATCATTGAGTTATTTACATCGACTGCCGATTGATGAAATAAAAATAGATCGTTCTTTTATTAAAAATTTGATAGAGGGTGAGGAAGTAAACTTAATGGTTAAATCTATTGTTGGCCTAGCTAAAAACTTTAATGTGAGAGTCGTAGCTGAGGGTGTTGAAAGCATCAAGCAATTCGAGTCATTAAAACAATATGATATCAATACTTATCAGGGATACTATTTTAGCAAACCAATTTCTGCGATTGATTTTGAACATTTCTTAAATCAATCACTATTATCGAACTAAATCCTATTAAGAGAAGCTTAACCTGGAGAATACACCTTATGAGCATTTCACAGTTACAAACAACAAAATAAAAAATCTTGATACGTCATTAATCATAGAAAATAAAAATTAAATCACATTTGATAGGAAGTCCCTAAAAATGATATTAAAGTCTCTAAAACTGCGGATTTATCTTCTAGCTTTCGCTCCATTTCTAATCGTTACAATCATTAGCGCTGTCATTCAAATGTATACGATAGAATCTATTAACACTGGCACTTCTAGTCTAGTAACAGATTCTACTATTGATGTTGAAAAAGATCGTTTAGTTTCCATTTTAAGCACTTCTTTGAGCGCTATCCAAGACGATCTAAACAAGCCTGGTAAAACAGGCCTAGAAGATGCTCTAAATACCTTAAACAAGGTAAAATTTGATAATGGTCGAGGCTATCTTTATGCATACGATACAAGTGGTATTCGCGTGATGCATGGCGCTGGTGACACTATAGGTGGAAACTATTGGGGTGCTAAAGATAAAAAAGGCAAGTTCTTTATTCAGGACATAATAAAGTCCGCCATGAAGGGAGATGGTTTTAGTACTTACTATTTCCCTAAACCTGGAGAAAAAAAAGCCTCTCAAAAATATAGCTACGCTGTCTATATTCCAAAATGGAATATTGTTATTGGTTCAGGTTTCTACATTGATAGTGTAGACAAAATAATTGATAGCATTCAATCCTCTATTAAAAAAACTCAAGGAAATAGCTCGCTTAGCGCCCTATTAATCCTTGCTGTGATATTCTCTGTCCTCACCTTAAGCGTTTTGTTTTTTTCAAAAACAATTTTAAACCCCTTATTTATATTAGGTAACTCAGTAAAGGGGCTCGCCTCTGGTCAAGGAGATTTAACAAAGAAACTCCCAAACAGCTCAATTGACATTCTAAACAACATAGCGAATGACTTTAATACATTCTTAAGTGCAATGGCAATTGATATTAGAGAGCTGAAAAATTCCAGTGACGAATTACATTCTATTTCAATTCTTGCGAATGAACAGAAAGCCCACTTACAAGAAGTATCCTCCAAGCAAATAGATGAGACTAACATGGTTGCTACTGCCGTCGAAGAAATGGCATCTAACTCAGATGAAATAGCAAAAATTGCTGAACTAACCAAAAATTCTGCTGAACAAGTGGAAATTGAAGCCCAAGAAGTCATCAAACAAGTTCAATTTTCAAGCACTCAGTTAAATGAATTAAGCCGCGTATTAACCAATGTAGAGCAATCTGTCGAAGTTGTCGCTGCGAATGTTGAAGAAATTGATACCGCACTAAGTGTGATACAAGGTATTTCCGAACAAACTAACTTATTAGCCCTAAATGCCGCCATTGAAGCTGCAAGAGCTGGCGAACAAGGAAGAGGCTTTGCAGTAGTTGCTGATGAGGTACGTGTACTTGCTCAACGCACTCAAAGAAGCACAGTAGAAATTAAAGAAATCCTTGAAAAACTTCAACAAAGCGCAGTGAACACAATCAATGAAATGCATGGTTCAACGGAGCAACAAGATAAAGTGGTTGAATTTATGACTAAAATTAATAGTATTATTGACTCAAGCACCGAGTCTATTAAAAAGTTAACGCTAATGAATGTTCAAGTTGCCACATCAGCAAATGAACAATCTCAAGTTGCTAATAGCATTTCTAACCACATATCAGGTATTGCAACATTAGCAGAGAACATCGGTAATGATGCTAATAAGACAGCAGTTCAAATGGATAAACTAGGTAAACAAGCGCTGATCATAAAAATCGTTACGGACAAATTTAACGCTTAATCACTGATTTTAATAGATGAGTCTTAGCAGAATCTCGCTAAGACGTTCATCGAAGCGAGTTACTAAAAAAACAGAAGAGTAAAAGACTTAAGCACGGATATAAGACCAGCCTTTTGCTTGCTGATGAGCTAAGTACTGAACCGCGGCGTCAACTTGCTTAACCTCTGCCTGAGCGGTAAGTCCTTGAGCTTGTAGACTATTACGACAAATCACTAATCGGCTTAAAATGTCTTCGTCTTTCAAGGTAACCGCGACAGCCGCAGCTGGGCCATTGACGACAATTTCTACTTGCGCATCAGATTCTAATTTAAGCAAATTACGCGCGTTATTCTGAGCTCGCTTTAAAGAATCTATTGTCGGTGCGTGGATCAATAACTGAGTGATAGCCATGATGTTGTCCTTCTAAAAATTAAAGTGCGTTCGCAATATCTTGAGCCAATGCTTGCAGTGCATCTGAGCCACGCCGACGCGGGCGAGGCAAATCAATACGCTGATCCAATACAATATTCGCCGGTGACCCAGACAATACCACTACTCGATCCGCTAAATACACTGCTTCTTCAATATCGTGGGTGATAAACATTACTGCTTTGCGCGCTTGTTCCCAGATGGCTAATAGCTGGTCTTGCAAATGCTGACGAGTGATCGCGTCTACCGCACTGAAAGGCTCATCCATCAAGAGTAAATGAGGCTTAACCGCTAATGCTCTGGCAATGCCACCACGCTGAACTTGACCGCCGGACAATTGATGAGGCCAGCGCTCAGCTAGCTCCTCAAGGCGAGCCAGTTTTAGTACTTCGTCAACACGATTGACTTTTTCTTCCGCCGTCAACTTAAGACCTTTAAGACCGTAAGCCACATTACTGCGCAAGCGACGCCAAGGCATCAAGCGACCGTCTTGGAACACCACACCACGAGAGCGGCGGGTATCATCTTCTTCAACTTGAAGCGAAATACTGCCATGACTCGCCGTGGCAAGACCAGCTACACAGCGCAGCAAAGTCGATTTACCGACTCCAGAGCCACCGACTACAGCGATAAACTCGCCATCTTCCATGCGAAGATCCAAATTGGAAAAAACGGGGTTGGGATTGTCACCATAGTGATAACTCAACCCTTCAATATTTAGGATGGACGCCATGTCAACACTCGCTTCTCAATAAAACCAAACAGAGTATCGCTCAAGGTGTAAACCAGAGAGATAATCAGCATGTAAACCACAACCACTTCGTAAGCACCCACGCCTGCGGCCGAATTCATTTCTTGTCCCATACCCGGAACACCCAACAACTCAGCAGCAATCAACGTCATCCAAGCTTGTCCGATGCCAGTTCGGATACCAGAGAAAATCCCCGTTGCCGCCCCAGGTAAGGTAACTTGTAACGCCTGACGAATATGGCCGTTTTGACCAAAAGCACGCGCCAGTTCATAAAATCTAGAATCCACATTGCGTACCGCAGAATAAGTCGCAAAGTAGTTCACCCAGAATACGCCAATGGCAATAACAAACGCCGCCCCAGCATGACTTACTTTGAACCAAGCAATAGCAAACACGACCCATGCTAATGGAGGGATCGGTCGTAAGATTCGTGCTAACCAAGCTTGTAACGCATCAAACAGCGATGAGGATGCTGCCAATGTCCCGACTAAAAAGCCAAGAAAAGTGCCAATCGCTAAGCCCCATACATAGTGTATTAAACTGGAACTAAGTGCTGGTATTAAACGGCCAGAAGACCATTCATCGGCCAGTGCTTGTGGAAGTCCAAATGGGTCTGGTATCGTTCCGGCCGCAGCCCAACCTGCTGTCTGTGCGTATTTCCAGAGTAGGACAAACGCCACCACACCGATCAGCCCTAAGAAGGCACGCCCCCATCGAGAGCGTGTTAAAGGATGAGCTTGTAATGCCATGTTAGGGAATTACTCCTGAGTTAGCTCGTTATAGAAACGAACATCAAATAATGTCTTAAGGTCAACGCTGGCTTTAAGTGTGCCCTGACTCGCTTGAAAATCACGCATGACACGAGTGCCATCGATAATGGCATTTGGGTCTGCCTGAAACTGATCACGTGAGTTTTTCAATGCATTCAAAATAATTTTAGTTGGTAAACGACCACCACCGACGTACTTGCCAACCGCTCTTACCGCCTTTTCCGGGTCATTTCGCAATTCATTAGTCGCCGCGATATGCGCTTTAACTAAGGCTTTCACCAACTCAGGATGATCCTTGATCAAGGATTCACGCACAACCAGCACAGCACCCGGCTGATGAGGAAACATACCAGAACCAGAAGCAACAACTTTCGCATCGGATTTGCGATCAAGCACAATGCTGACCACGGGTTCTAAAATCGCGGCACCATCAACCGCTTCAGTCATCAAAGACTGCTGAACTTGAGCAGCACCTTGATAAATAATATCAATATTTTGTTTAATCTCATCACGGCTCATACCTAACTGTTTTTGTAACCAGTACTGCAACACAGTTTCTGGCACAGAGCCTCTTGGGAAAGTCGATATAACGGCTTTGCGGCCATGATCTGCTTTAAAACGAGCAAACGCCGTTTTCGCATCGCCCTTGTCAAAGTAAGGAGACAATTTACCCAACGCAACCATGCTGATCTGCTCAACGATATTAGAAGCAACTACTTTGATATCCGCCCCTTTCGCGCGAGCTACCATTGCAGGTCCAATACCAAGATAAGCCACGTCTAACTGACCAGCCAACAGTGCTTGTACAATCGCTGGGCCATTTTGAAACTGATACAGTTTAGGATCGCTAACACCTGCATTCTCCAAGGTGTTATTTTCCAAAGCAATAAACGCTTGAGACACAGGAATAATAGGCATATAGCCAATTTCAAGGGGCTTGTCAGCAGCGGATACCAAACCACTCCAGCTACACAACACCAAAGCCATTAAAGTTACGAATTGGCGCATGAAAGCACTCCAGATAATTAAAATTTGAGGTCAAATTATATATAAACTAAAGGAATATTAAAACCAACATAAAGACCATTTTGAACTAAGTATAATTTAAAACCGTCTAAGAGAAGTGTGAGGCGAAGCCTATTTAACAAGCTTAATGAGGGGCATGCTCTATTAATTCGGAAAGAGAAATAACCAAGATTCTTCCGAGCCCGCCAATAGTCCTAAATCATTAACAGAGGGCCGTTGACAAGGAGCTGCATCAAACGTTTTCGCTATATTCAACGCCGCCGGAGAAAAATAGACCTTCAATTCACAGTGAACCCCACCTATTGATTCATGGCGAAAAAACGCCGCCATGTGATTCGCACTTTTGCCGCTATCACACTGTGAAGAAAAACAAGATTTGACCTGATTTAAGCGCTCATCTGCTAGCATAGGATCACCAAAATTACTCATAAACCAGTCATTCATCAGACACCCTACCTTTTGATAATATACAAACGCTTTATCATGGCTTCAAAAACACTGAATGCCAAATACTAAACATACCCAGTAACATCATCTACGCATACTGCCCTGCACAAAAGCCGCTGGCCCATGCCCATTGAAAATTGTACCCACCTAACCAGCCTGTTACGTCGAGAACTTCACCAATAAAATACAGGCCTTTTTGTTTGTTAGACTCGAAGGTTTTAGATGACACTTCTTTGGTATTGACCCCGCCGAGTGTGACTTCGGCGGTGCGGTAACCTTCTGTACCATTAGGCGCGATATCAAAGTTAGCAAGGTAGTTAAACAAGCTTTCAATTTGTTCATTAGAGGTTTGTGCACTGCGTTCGTTTAACCAAGGGAACGCCTCTTTCATCAGTTCGACTAAACGTTTTGGCAACTGGTTAGATAGAAAGCCTTCAAAACTTTTCTTCGGTGTATTATCACGCACGGCTTGGAGGCTTTCCAGTGTCAAATCAGGTACTAAATTGATCGTTAACGCTTCACCTGGTTGCCAAAAGTTGGTGATTTGTAATATAGAAGGGCCACTGACGCCACGATGGGTAAACAGCATTGGCTCTTGAAAGGTGGTGCCATTGGCGCTGGCGGCTATGTCACAGGCGATACCCGATAATTCAGCTAATTGCGCTTTGCGATCTGGTTGCACTGTGATCGGCACCAAACTCGCACGCGTTGGCAGAATATCGTGCCCGACTTGTTTGGCAATATCATAACCAAAACCACTGGCGCCCATGGTTGGAATAGACAAGCCACCGGTCGCAATAACCAGTGATTCACAAGCAAAATCGCCTTGGTTGGTTTTGATCACTGTCTGAGTCTCTTGATACTCGATGTGATGAATTTTGCTATTAAGTTTTAGCTCAGCGCCGGACCATTCAAGCTCCGTCATGAGAATATCAAGCAAATCTTTTGCTGAATGTTCGCAAAACAATTGGCCAGGTGTTTTCTCGACATAATCCAAACAATGTCGGTCTACAAGGTCAACAAAATCTTGAGAAGAGTAACGACGTAACGCAGAAATACAAAAATGTGGATTGTCAGACAAAAAGTGCTTGGGTGCGGCATCCATATTAGTGAAATTGCAACGCCCGCCCCCTGACATTAGAATTTTCTTGCCTGCTTTATTTGCATGATCCAACACCACAACGCGTCGGCCTCGGTATGCAGCTGTCGCTGCGCACATCAAACCTGATGCCCCTGCCCCAATAATTACCACATCCACCTTATCCACACTAAACCTCTGTTTTTTTAGTTGATGGCATTATAAAGATTGGCCTTTATATTGCTATTAAATATCAAAATCTGGGGAAATGTTTAAAAAATATGACGCTATTATTTTGTCCACAAAAACCGTTAAGAAGGCTGTGGGAATCATCAATAATGCTATGTTTTTCAGTCTATTAGATAAAATCAAATATTATTTTAAGATTTCTTTATTCTCTTGATTTATCAAGGTTATTTAGAAAACAAGAACAAAAATCACACGATTTCACAAAAAACGCTATACACATTTACTGTTTTTATATACAGTACTGTATAAACAAACAGTATAAATAACAGACGAGGCTGTGGATATGATTTGCTTAACCATTAAAAAATCAAAACAGAATATGAGCACGCTTATTATTGGAGCACTAGCAGTAGTGGCTCTCTATGCCCCCATAAAAGATGCAACTCATTATTTATCCAGCTTATTTCATAAACAAAATATCGAAATTGTTGATGCCTCTTTCGGTGCAAAAACACCTTGGCAAACACAAAGTAGTGCCTACGTTAAAGTTTCTAACTCATTATCCACAATAAACTCCAAACCTAGTCTCTCGACCCCGCAAATCATTTACACCCGCTTACGTCTAAACAATCCAACGACGAGTTCAAAAACCTATCGTAAAATATGGTTAAACTTTGAACATGCGAACGGCAAACGTGAACACGCCACTGATTACACACTTTATAATGTAGAGACGCGTCAGCGCTTGATAGGTGAAAGTGTACAGTTAGGACCCAATAGCAGTGTTGATGTTATTGCTGCTTATCGCTTCATTCCAAGTTATGGGCGCAAAACCCCAGAGTCTATGAGCGTTTCATGGGAAGGTAAGGGGCTAATGCGAGAAAAGGCATGTGAGTATGATTTAAAAACCGCCGTGCAGAACAACTTCCATTATCAATGTAATGGCTAAGAACAAGACAATATGAGACGAATGGACAACACATCCTTTTGTCTTATATTGTGCGAATATGACAATACATTAGAATTGCGCATCAATGATTTAGCCTTCATTCCTCATCTCATTTTCACATCAAAGACTACCACCTTTTGATTCCTGACAATTTCTTGACGAAATTATTCGTTTATAACGAAAAACAAGATAGTCATAGCTTAAAATTTTAGGTAGCCTCTATAAATACCTGAATTTACTCAGTTCTTTTATTTCATAGATGAAGTTGATCAATGTTAATTAACTTTTTTAAAGAGTTTTTCTTAGTTGATAGTGCCCAACTTAATAGGTACAACAAGAGCTCTTTTCAACAAAGTGCTCTTAGGATATTGATTACCTTAACTTTACTCGTACTACTAGGGGTAGAGTTAAACAGTCTTTTCCTTTCATCTGAAAAAAACAGTGGATTCTTTTTAGCGATCAATAGTACCTGTTTAGTGCTCCTTTGTGGCTTATTATGTTTTTGTAAAAAATACACCAAAGCCACCTCATTCTTGTTTCTTAGCACCTTAGCCACCATCGGCTTACTACTCGTGACTCTGTCGAAAGATTCAAACGCAGTAAAATACGGTTTAATTTCTTTGTACTCACTTCCTCTGATGGCAAGGCTATTTTTTGGTTTTCGCTTATCACTACTGCTTAGCATTGCTAATATCGGCTCATTTTATTTGATTGTCTCAGATTCACACAGTTTAGAGATGCGTGGTAATGGCCTAGTTCCCGCCTTTACGTCTTTTTACTTTCAGGTTCTTAGTTTTTTAACACTCAATGTAGGGCTTCCATTAGCCGTTTCTCGGATCATGTTCACACTGGAAAAGAACATGGCCCATCTCAAATCTTTATACGCTCGATTAAACCGGAACTATGCATTATCAGAAGAAATTTTCGAACACACTGGCACACCCACATTGCTTTGCAATAAGCACGGTAAGGTATTAAAAGCCAACTATTGCGCTCGCAAGCTATTGTCTATTTCTAGCTCACACAAAATAGAAAACAGTGACATCCAATCGTGGTTAACCCCTATTGGGCACAAAAAAGAAAAGTACTTTTGGCAGGTCAGCAACGCTGAGTGCACATTAAAAAAAGACCAAACAGTTAATATTGAAGTCCATAGAGCAATACTGACTAACAATGGTCACTATATGCTTCATCTACAAGACGTCTCGCATCTTAAAGCACTGAAACAAGCATTAGAAAGTACACAAGAAACAAATAGCCGTTTAGTGCATTTTGATGCATTAACTCGCTTAGCTAATCATCATTATTTTTGTAGCCTAGCTAATCAGAGAATCCAAACAAAAGATGATCATTTTACTGGCGCTATGTTTATTATCCGTATCAGCCAATTCAAGCTATTAAACAAACAATACGGAAAAGACAATGCGAATCGTATTATTTTAAACTTCTCAAACACACTGCAAAGTAAGTTGTCAGATCAGACAATTATAGGTCGCTTACGAGGGGTTAAATTTGCCTGTTTTCTTCCTGTAGGCCAAGCGTATTTAGTACAGAAAAATTTATCAGCATTAATCAAGTCCGTCCTTCCTGAACAGATCAGATTGGATGGAAAAACATTAAACATGAACTATCAGATTGGTATTGCCTATTACCAAACAGATGGTAACAATGCCGAAGAATTACTAGAGCATTGTGAAATGGCGTTGGAGTACTCTACTACTGCAGATAGGTTTTCTTATTATAATAACCAACTTGAGAACAGACTCATTGAAGAACATCGACTGGGACTGCTATTGAATACCGCCATCAAACGTAACGAGATCGTTTTATGGTTACAACCTCAAGTATCCCCTAGTCGCCAAATCTGTTCTTTTGAAGCGCTCGCTAGATGGCAAAAAGAGGATGGTAACTTTGTATCGCCTTTTGTATTTATCAACCTTGCTGAGAAATTAGGCCTGCTGCCTTTATTAGCTGAGAATTTATTACGTTCTTTAATCCCTACTCTAACCGAATGGCACGAAGAAAAGATTCATACCCCAATTGCATTCAACTTAGCTGGCCAAGAGCTGATGAGTGATACCTTTTTTGCTCTGATGATGACATTGGTCGCAGACAAGCCCTGGTTAGGTGAATTACTAGAATTGGAAATAACCGAAACCAGTCCCGTCATGACTAATCCCCTGATTCATAAACGATTAAAGGCATTGCACCAATATGGCTTTCGCATTGCTATTGATGATTTTGGTACAGGGCAAGCAACCATGGGGCAACTGATCGATGTACCGGCAACTGTGCTGAAAATTGACCGCCGCTTTGTCGCACCACTACCGAATGATCAACGTCATCTAGACATTGTAAAATCCACTATTCAGCTCGCACAATCCCTAGACATGAAAGTCATTGCTGAAGGGATTGAAACCAAGGAGCAAGCCAACTTACTGATTTCTCTAGGCTGCCATGTATTGCAAGGGTATTACTTTGCAAAACCGTCTCCAATGACAGACTGGACTGAAAACAACAATGAGAAAGCAAAAGAGCTTCGAATGGTTTACTAACTAAAGATTCACTTATCTTTTACTATTTCATCTGCTCCCCTCCATGCTCCAATACCGCTTAGCTACTAGCAAACGCTAGCCAATAATCGCTAGCTAATAACTGCTACTTAGCGGTTATTGCACCCAACGTTTTCGACACCCATTGCGCTTTTACTCCACATCTATCACCACAAACATAGGCTTTCACGCATTCACATTACTCTTTTGTCAAACACAGGTCTCTTTTACCCAACACAAATCCACTCACAGCAATGCTAACTGACTTCGCAGCAATTATATCAAAGGCTCCAAAGACCTTATTGTCCTCTCAAATAGACAATTATCAATGACCTCTTGAACCTCAAAACAAGCAACAGGTTATTAATCGTTGACAGGGCTTTTCAGACTAGCAAACTCTGGGAAGTCCAGACAACAAAAAGCCAGACTTTTTTCAAGATCTGGCTTTTTGTTTATCTAAGGGAAGTACGATATGTTAGAACGACATATTATAAGCTAACGATATAACATCTGCAGATGAGGAGTAATCTGCACTGTAAGAACCTCGTGCGGCATCTTCACCAGTACCATCACGGTTAACTGATACGCTGTCTATCGCAACATGCGTGTAAGCAAAGGTAGCAGACGACATATCGTTAATGTTGTATGTTGCCCCCATGGAATACCACTTACGATCGCCATCTGGTGTTCTTGCTGAACGATATTTATCGGTCACTGGAGAATTATCCATCGCAATACCAGTTCGCAAGGTTAGCTGCTGTGAATAATCATAGGTCAAACCTGCGGAGTACATCCACTGATCTTCAAAGCCAAAGGTCAACTTGGAATTAGGCTGACTACTATCAAAGTCGATATTTAAACCGTCTTTCATTGAGCTCCAACCAGTTCGGATAGCACTTAACCCCAACGTCAGTTTCGGCGTTAGCGCTTGAGCTAAACTGATAGTTAACACATCTGGAAATGTGAGCGAGTCACTAACATCAGCGTTGTCTAATTGATATCTTTCTGCTGCAGGTAGTGTTGCTAAACCAGCATTTATACCAGCAACATTTTTATATTTTACATTCCCTTTAAAGTCGAAATCTACTTTACTCCGGTAACCAATACCAATTCGAGTGCCTTTCACTGGTTTAAACAACACCCCTAGACTGTATCCGTAACCCACATCGTCCGCTTCAATATCGCCACTACCCTCTGAAGCAGCTCCTGCTGAAGTATTGCCTACTTGTGATTTTAAGGTTACATCCGCTTTATGCACCTGAACACTGGCACCTGCTGAGAACCAGTTATTGACTCGATGAGCAAGGGCAAAACTCAGTGCAATGTCTTTTAGACCGGTTTCTGTTGCATGAAAGCGACCTTTCCAATCATCACCATAATCTCCAGATAAGCCAAAAGGCGCATTGAGCGATATGCCCGCTACGGTATTATCAGACAATGGCATAGCATAATAAAATGAAGGCGCTATAACATTATCAACAGAATTGGTATTGGTTGATGATCCTGAAATATCTATTGGGGCAGGTGCACGAGTCGCATCTTTAGCCTCAATATTAGTCACGTCCATTTTAGGCATTATGTATGCCCCAGACACATAGAAGGTGTTCTTTTTCGCATTAAGGAATAACGCAGGGTTCCAGAAGCTAAAGGAAATATCCTCATCAGAAGCCGCTGCGGTAGACAAGGCTGAACCCGACGCTGTGGCACTTTGGTCACCAAGTGAAAAGCCTGCTGAATACGCAGAGGATGCCGCCGCTACCGATAAGGTAACAAGGCTTATTTTAAACATGCTAGATGAATATTTTGAAGAAATTGTCATGACTGGCTCCGTTCTTATTTTTATTGTCAAAATCTTGAGAAAAAGCGTAATGGCTCAATCTAGTACCCCTTCATTATAGTAGTGCTTCTTATGATATTACCAGAGCACATTTCATTCTATTCCTTTTATTCTTTATACTTATTTCAAATATCAAAACAATAAATATTTTTAAAAAAGCATAAAGAGAATGTAAAACTATGGAAAAATATACAGGATTGTGAAGAAAACCATTATAGATTATAAAGATACACAATAAAAATAAGGAACACCCTTGTGCTGCTCCTCACTTCTTTGTATGGCTTCTTTGTATGGCATCTCTGCCGTGATGACTAAGCTTGAGCTTAGTACTGTCGTGCTATATTAGGCATTGGCGACAGAGGAGCGAAAGCGACTCACCGCACTCAACAAGAAGACACTACCAATCAGCAATAGAATCACTAATTGTTCCCAGATAATGCTAAAACCACCCCCGCGATACAAAATGGCTTGTGATAAGTTAACAAAGTGTGTGGTGGGAGCCACCTGCATAAGATCTTGTATGAGTTGCGGTATGCTTTCATAAGGTGTTATCCCGCCCGATAGCATTTCTAACGGCAGTACCGTCAAGATAAACAGCAAGCCTAATTGCGGCATTGTCCTCGCGATGGTACCAAGAAAGATCCCCATCGAAGTCGTGGCAAACAAATGTAGAGCAGCGCCCAATACAAACAGCCAAATAGAGCCTTTAATAGGGACCTGCAATACATATTGAACGATAAAAATGAGTGATAAGGTCGCCGCAAACAGCACGACTGCACCGTTAGCCAGCACTTTGGAAAGCACAATTTCTATTGGTTTCACCGGCATAACCAGTAAATGTTCCAATGTGCCATGTTCGCGTTCTCTGATAACAGCGGCACCTGCCAAGATGATAGAGAGCATGGTGACATTATTGATAATCTCCATGATGCTCCCAAACCAACTGCTGGTAAGATTAGGATTGTACTTATTATGTATAATGAGTTTTACAGGAAGCTTGTACGACTTTAATGTCCCGCTAACGAATTTATTGACCTCGCCACTGATTATATTCTGAATATACCCATCACCGATCCCTGCTTGGGACATCTGGGTCGCATCGATATTGATTTGAATGGTTGGTTGTTTAGACGCCATCATGTCACTCTGAAAACCTGATGGAATGATCACGACAAAAGTAAACTGCCCTGAATTTAAAGCAGGTTCCACGGCGCTATAATTAATGTACTCAGGTTTATTAAAATAAGGCTCATTGAATGCATTCCCTATTGTTTTAGACAGTGGAGAACCATCCTCATCAACAATCGCAATGGGTGCATTGTGCAGTTCTTGAGACGAGGCAGTAGAGGCCACATAAATACCGCCGCTAAACGCCCACACAATCAATATCAATAAGATTTTATCGTGCCATAGGCTACGAAATTCTTTGATGCTTAACTGCAGGATATTAGAATCTAACATTCGACTTCTCATTTTCCCTGCTTCCTTAACAAGATCACACTAACCAAGGTAAACAACGGCGCAAATACGAGCAGTGATTGAAAAGACGAAGACAGCTCTGAAAAGCCAAGCCCTTTTGTGACTATGCCCCGCATAATGATAATGAAATACGTTGCTGGCCAACACTCACCCATCAGCCGCCCCACTCCTTCTAAAGAGGACACAGGGCTGGTCAAACCTGAAAAGCTGACCGTTACCAACAGCGTCACTATGGCGGTACCCGCCAGTGCGGCGATTTGCGTTTTCGTAAAGGTCGACATAAACAAACCGATACCGGTGGTCGCAATAATGTAAATCAGCGCGGCACTATAGAGGGCAAAAAGATCACCTTTTATTGGCACTTTAAAGATATATACCGTCACAAACAGCAATATAACAAAGCTCACCATACTAATAATAATATAGGGCAGCTGCTTACCTAACAGGAACTCTAGCCTGGTCGCTGGGCTTACGTATAAGTTCACGATGGAACCCATTTCTTTCTCTCGTACTACTGACAAGGCGGTCAAAATCGCCGGAATAAACATCAATAGCAACGGGATCACGCTGGGCGCTAACGCGTAAATACTTTTAAAATCCTGATTAAAACGATAACGAGAGGCGATATTAATAGGCAAAATAGTCGGCACATAACCTAATGATTTTAAGGTCAAGTCCGTTAAATACGCACTGTGTACTCCCTGCATATAACCATCTATTGTCTCGGCCCGAAATGGCATAGCACCATCCACCCAAACGGTGACTTCAGGGACCCGTCCACGCTTTAAATCCACGCCGAAACCCGGTGGAATCACGACGCTAAAACTGAGTTCGCCATCTTGCATACGTCTATCAAGTTCTTCGTTAGAGCTAAGCGCTGAGTGCTCTATAAAATATTGTGAGCTCGAAATACTCTGAATATAATTACGACTTTCTGGAGTATGATCTTGATCTAAAACAGAAAAGGTCAAATCATTAACGTCTAACGATATGCCATAACCCAGTACCAACATAAGCAAGGCGGAGCCTAATAAAGCGAATGCTAACCGAATCGGATCGCGCAACACTTCCAAGGACTCACGATAACTAAACCCAAATAATCGACGCAGACTAAACGCCCGGTTCACTGGAATGGGGTACTCTTTATCAATAGTATTTTGTGGCGCAGGTGTCGCTGTTTTATTTCCTTGAGCTTCTTCTAAATACGAAATAAAAGCGTCTTCAAGGGTCTCTGAATCCCGCGACTTACTAATAACCTCTGGGGTGTCTGTTACTAATATCTTTCCGGCGTGCATCAGTGAAATACGATCACAACGCATTGCCTCATTCATAAAATGGGTGGAAATAAAGATAGTCACGCCATGATTACGTGAAAGATCAATCAATAATGCCCAGAAATTATCACGGGCAACGGGGTCCACCCCAGAAGTCGGTTCATCAAGGATGAGCAATTCAGGATCATGTACAACCGCCACCGCTAACGACAACCGCTGCCTGATGCCTAAAGGTAATTCGGCGGAGTTCACCCCTTGATAAGACCTTAAGGTAAACCGATCTAGCAAACTCTCTATGCGCTCTTTGGCTTTGTCTGCGGGCATATGAAATAGCTTGGCATGCAGTTCCAAGTTTTGACGTACGGTTAATTCACCATACAAGGAAAAACCTTGAGACATATAGCCAACTCGATGACGAATCGCCATTGAATTAGACTCAACAGGGCTGCCAAATAACAAGCCTTCACCACGGCTAACAGGCAATAATCCGGTCAGCATTTTCATGGTCGTACTCTTACCGCAACCATTTGATCCTAAAAAGCCAAAAATCTCACCTTGCGTGATCTCTAGATTAATATTATCCACCGCCGTAAAGTCGCCAAATGTTTTGGTCAGACCTTTTGCCGTAATCGCAATTTTATTGTCTTTGAGGTTTAACGGCGGGATAGATAAAGCCGCATGTTCATTGCGCACGCTGTCAGGCAATAAGTTAATAAACGCCGCTTCAAGGGTCTGCGTATTGGTTCGCTGTTTGATTTCGGCTACCGTACCGGTATCCAACACCTTGCCCATATTCATAGGGATAATCCAATCAAACAACTCCGCTTCGTCCATATAGGCGGTAGCAACAATGACGCTCATGCCCTCACGGCGCTTGCGTATATGCCCGATCAGTTCCCAAAATTGACGGCGCGACAATGGATCAACACCTGTGGTGGGCTCATCGAGTATTAATAAGTCTGGCGCATGGATCAAAGCACAACACAGACCTAATTTTTGCTTCATTCCTCCCGACAATTTACCAGCGGGTCGATCACGAAACTCAGCCAACCCCGTCGCCAATAAAAGCTCATTAATCTGCTGGTGTCGTTGCTTTGCAGGAATGCCAAACAAACGGCCAAAGAAATCTATGTTTTCAAACACAGACAAGGTCGCATACAAGTTTTTGCCTAATCCTTGTGGCATAAAGGCAATTCTTGGTGCGATAGCGTCTCTATACTGCGCGTCTGATATATCCCCATCAAACACACGGATCGTACCTTCTTGGATTTGCCTAGCCCCTGCGATCAAAGCCAATAAGGTAGACTTACCAACCCCATCAGGTCCTATCAAGCCGACCATGCAGCCTGATGGAATATCAAGATCGACTTGCTTTACCGCGTCATTCTCACCATATCGGTGTGAGACACAAGACAATGAGACAACACTGGATTTAGAATTAGCCATTATGGCAATTTAACCTGTAGATTTTTAGGCCAACCCTGCTTTTGATCTAACAAAATATAAGCGTCGCCAGGTACGCCTGTTTTTACAGAGTTTATATATTCTTTTAACAGCTTAGGGTCTATTTTCACTTTCACCCTAAACATTAACTTTTCACGCTCGGAGCGGGTTTCAACCGCTTTAGGCGTAAATTGTGCCCTAGCGGCCACAAATGAAACCGTCGCAGGGATCACATACTGAGGGATGGCATCAAGGATAATTCTAGCGTCACTGCCGACTTGTATTTTGCCTGCTTGATCCGTAGGTACAAAAATAGACATGGAGACATCGGTCAAATCAAGAACCGTTAAGACATTCCCTCCTGATCCTAGCACTTCGCCTGGCTGTGCAAGCTTATAAAGCACTCGACCTTTAATAGGCGTCGTTAGATTCGTCTCTTTTAATGTCACCTGTAGTTGATTAATCGCCGCCTCGGCCGCCTCAATACCTGACTCTGCTTGCGTAACCTGAATATTAACCGCTTTAAGCATTGCCGCTGCCGTCGCGTATTGAGTATTTGCTTGATCCAGTTTTTCTTGAGAGATATGCCCAGATTTCGCTAAAGTAGCAGAGCGCTCTTGCTCTCTTTTGGCATAGGTTAATTCACTTTTACGAACCGTCACCATAGCAAGCACGTAATCACGATTACTTTGCGCTTCACGCAGACTGGCTTGGGCTTCCCTCAATTGAGCATTGATCGAATCTGTGTTCATTTTAGCGAGTACTTGATCTTGTTCGACCATGTCGCCTTCATTGACTAGCACCTTCTCCACTCGTCCGGGATATTTGGTCGCTATATCGTATTCAACGGCTTCAATCCGACCATTTCCAGAAGCAATGGAAGTTGGCAGTTCAGGCTCTAAATGACGCTGGTAATAGATCCAGCCGCCCGCGACAGCAACCGCCGCGCACAAGGCGGCAATCACAAACAATTTTACCGGAAAGCGTGTACTAGCCATGTTAAAAATCTCCATTACATCAGGCTGATTGAGAGGTTAATCGTTGGTTGTTTTTTTAATAACAATGACGATAAGTAAAATATTAAAAATAGATAACATTAAAGACATAAGCGTTTGATTAAACATCCAATCAATAGCACGTCATCCCTACCGCCTGCTTGTTAACATGAGTGCCTGCCAAGCCTTTTACAATCGCCTCTAAGTCTTCTAAAGAGCCAATTGCAGCGGTTTTACCCGTGCTCTGAGCAAACTGGCACGCCGCACTGACTTTTGGCCCCATCGAACCCTCAGCAAACGTATGCTTTGCTAAGTCTTCGGGATTAACCTGTTTAATCCCACGCTGCTTTGGTGTATTCCAGTCAAGAAATACCGCGGCGGCATCTGTGGCCATAATGTATAAATCGGCATTCAATTCACGTGCCAATAATTCACTGGATAGATCTTTATCGATCACCGCTTCAACACCTTGAAGATGATGAGCCTCATCAAACATGGTTGGAATACCACCGCCGCCACTGGCAATAACAATGGTGTTTTTTTCTAACAACCAACGAATGGGACGAATTTCAAAAATACGTTTGGGCAAAGGTGACGGTACGACGCGGCGCCATTTATCGCCATCAGGCTTAATAAACCAATTATTTTCTTTGGCTATTTTTTGGGCTTCGTCTTCGTCGTAAACAGGACCTATAAATTTAGCAGGATGGCTAAAAGCAGGGTCTTTTGAATCGACCTCTACCATTGTAAGCAAAGTCACGATCGGCCGTTCAGAAGGCAGTAAATTACCCATTTCCTGCTCTATCATGTAGCCAATCATGCCTTCTGTTTCTGCACCAAGCACATCTAGAGGGTATAGCTCTTTCGGCTTATAAGCGTTGCCTTGCAACGCAAGTAAGCCAACTTGAGGTCCATTTCCGTGGGTAATAATCAGCTCATTATCAACCGCTATTTTTGCCAACGCTTGCGCTGCAATTTTAATATTGGCTCGCTGTGCCTGCGCGGTGAGAGGTTCACCGCGTTTTAGCAACGCGTTACCACCGAGAGCGACTACAATCCGCATACCCTTACTCCTTAGCTACCCAGTGTCGCCACTAGCATGGCTTTAATGGTATGTAGACGGTTTTCTGCTTGCTCAAATTGAATACCCGCTACGGATTCAAATACTTCATCGGACACTTCCATTTCGGAAACACCAAATTTTTGAAACATTTCTTCACCAATAACCGTGTCGCGATTATGAAATGCAGGCAAGCAATGCATAAATTTCGTATTGCTCATACCAGTCGCCTTCATCAACTCGCTGTCTACCCGGAAAGGCGTTAATAGCTCAATTCTTTCTTTCCAAACGCTGTCAGGTTCACCCATAGAAACCCACACATCGGTGTGAATAAAGTCACAACCTTTCACGGCTTCTTTTGGGTCATCTGTAATGGTTAACCTAGCACCATAACGCTCTGCCAATTCACGGGCTGGTATCAAATATTCATCACTTGGCCATAACGATTTAGGCGCAGCAATGCGCACATCCATGCCCATTAAACAGCCAGCAATCATCAATGAATGCCCCATATTGGAATGAGCATCACCAACAAATGCGTAACTAACATCGCATAATGGTTTACGGCTGTGCTCTTGCATGGTTAACAAGTCAGCAAGCATCTGAGTGGGATGAAACTCATCAGTCAATCCATTAAAAACAGGAACTCCAGCGTATTTAGCCAGCTCTTCCACAATGTCTTGGCCATAGCCACGGTACTCAATGGCATCGTACATGCGACCTAATACTCGAGCCGTGTCTTTCATGGATTCTTTTTTGCCGATTTGTGAACCAGAAGGTCCTAAATAAGTAACTTGAGCCCCCTGATCAAAAGAAGCCACTTCAAATGCACATAGAGTACGCGTAGAGGATTTTTCAAAAATAAGGCAAATGTTTTTACCCTTCAAACCCTGTTTTTCCATACCCGTATATTTAGCTCGCTTAAGGTCTCGTGCCAAATCTAATAAAAAATTAACATCCCGCTGGCTAAAATCTAATAACTTAAGAAAGTTTTTATTACGTAAATTGAATGACATCGAAAAATTCCTTGCCTATTGATATACCAATAATTTGAACGAAAATTGGCTAAATTCAAAAAACTGAATTCAGCCAATATTTCATGTGGGTAAAATGCATTTTAAAACCTAATAACACTTACCACTTGAATGTAAAACTTAAGACTCAACCGGATCACGCCATACAGGGCATGTCATACAATGGCCACCACCACGACCTCGGCCTAGTTCTGCACTGCTGATCGTAATAACTTCCACACCCGCTTTTCGTAACAAGGTATTGGTATAAGTATTACGATCATAAGCAACCACCACACCCGGCTCTAGTGCAACCACGTTATTACCATCGTCCCACTGCTCACGTTCTTTCTGGTAACTGTCACCACCTGTTTGCACTATATTCAGCTTTTTGACGCCGACACAGTCGGCTGCGATATCAAACAAGTGCTTATCTTCTTTACGAAAATCAATATGCTCGGCATTGTCACCCGGTCTTAGGCTGTAACATTGAATTTCATCACAGACATCAACAAAAGCCGTCGCGACGTCTCGGTCACATTGACTAAACACAGTATCCAAATGCATTGCTGATCGAGAACGAGGCATTTGACAAGCAACTACTCGCGTAGCGGCTCCCTGCTCGAAAAGACGTTGCGCAATTTGCCCTACTGCTTGAGGTGAAGTACGTTCTCCCATACCAATCAACACGTTACCATTGCCTAGTGGCATCACATCGCCCCCTTCGGCAGTTGCTGGACCATGATCTTCATCTGGGTTACCCCACCAGATTTTGAAATCACCATTATTAAAGGCCGGAGCAAACTCAGGATGAAACTGATAAATAGCGGTAACCAATAAGGTTTCAGGGCGACGTGCTGGCCAATACATTGGGTTCACAGTGACGCCATTGTAAATCCAGCTGCTGTTATCTCGAGTAAATTGAGTATTCGGTAATGGAGGAATAACAAAGCCATCACCGCCTAAATAATTTCCAAACATGCCATGAGGTTTGAACGGTAAATCGTGGACCGAAATACCACCAATCAAGAAAATCGCCAATTGTTCGTCTGACATACCTTCTAGCCAGCTTCGCAATTCATTTAACATGCCCACGCCAACTTGATTTTCGTCAATTCGACGGTCTAGAATCCAAGCGCGCGCTTTTTTATTGTGCAGTGTCTCTTTTAGTAATTGACCAAATTCAAGCACTTGTACACCACGACTTTCCATCTTCATGCAAAAGTCCATGTGGTCTGTACGAGCCTGTTGTACCCACAAAACATCGTCATACAACAGTTCAGCCGCATTGGCAGGAGTAAGACGAGAATGGGCAAGGCCCGGCCGACAAACAATCACTTTACGCAACTTACCGATTTCAGAATGAACACCAAACTCAATCATCTTTCTGTCCTTTTATATTGAGTAAAAAGGCCTGTGAAGCAGTAGAAATGCTATAAATAAAGGCCCATACAAGGTACGAATACACCATTATTTATGAACTGAGTGCGACAATACTGAGAGAGCCCATGATGAGCACACACAGAATTAACAATAGCGGCCAAATAAAACGCAACCATCTTTCATAAGGCACTTTGCCAATGGCCAAGGCCCCCATTACCACGGCAAAAGTAGGATTAAACAAATCAACTAAACCATTTGCAGACTGAAAAGCGGTTACTACTAACTCTCGACCCACACCAGAAAAATCCGCTAGTGGCGCCATAATTGGCATACTTAGTACCGCTAACCCTGATGATGAAGGAACAAAAAACGACATGAGAACTTCAATGCCAAACATGGCATTAATAAACACCACGTTGGGCAAGCCACTTAGGGCTTGCTCACCTAAATGCAAAATAGTATCGGTCATATGACCAGCATTCATAACCACCACAATGCCACGAGCAATGCCGATAATAATAGCCACACCTAATAGGTCACGAGCGCCATTGATAAAGACATCCGTGAAATTTTTCTCCCCCATTCTGGTCACAAAACCAATTAAAATAGCAGAAGCAATAAACAGCGCCCCCATCTTCGCCATCCACCAGCCTTGACTTGATACACCCCAAATCATCACAGCAAATGTCAAAGCAAAAATCACTAATACGATTTTCTGTGACAAGGTCAAAATAGAAGTTGTATCGCTATGGGCTTCTGTCATAAATTGCTGCTCAATCTCTGCGCGATGATCTGCAACGATAGAGAGAGAAGGATCTTTCTTAACCCTAGCGGCGTAACGCATTACATAAATAACACACGCTAACCAGCCACTCAGTAAAATGAAAAACCGCAATCCTATGCCTTGTGTAAAAGGAATATCAGCCGCATTCGCAGCAATAACAGTAGCAAACGGGTTGATCGTTGAGCCTAAACAACCAATGCCAGCACCCAGTAAAATAACCGCCACAGCAACCACAGAGTCATACCCTGCTGCGATCATCACGGGAATAAGCAACGCATAGAATGCAAGTGACTCTTCCGCCATGCCATAGGTGCTTCCGCCAAGTGCAAATAAAGCCATTAGAATGGGTATCATCCATTTTTCATGGCCTTTAAGTTTCACCATAGCGCGAGAAATACCGGTATCAATCGCTCCCGTTTTGGTAACTACGCCTAAAAAACCACCTATAATTAACACGAACAACGCGACATCAATCGCGGCAGCCTCATAACTGTCTGGATCATAAAATCCAGCAATAGGCGCAAGAAATACAGCAACCACACCTTGAGGGTTTGACTCAACATGCTTATAAGTACCAGGAACAGGTACTTCTTTTCCTAATGCCACACTTTGTACACGATCATATTTACCGGCGGGAACAACCCAAGTACCAGCAGCGACTAACACTATTAACAAAAAGAGAATGGTGTAAGCGCTTGGAAATTTAAACGTCATTTTTGATATCCTTTCCAGACAAAGAAGTTTTTATTTTTAAACTTTTAATTTTTAAAAACATCCATTTGAAAACCACCTAAAGAACTCAGGTACAAATATCGTTAAATTTAAAGTTTTCACTAGTAGAAAACGAAATATAAGAAACGGCCTATTATGTAATGATTTCGTGAATGAATGTTTTGTTCTATGTCAGGAAACTAACCATTACTTTTGTATTTATTCCTTTCGTCGAAAAGCCAAAGAAATCAGTCGGATTAATATTAAAAAACAGAATTAAATAAACAGGTGCAACCTTGATAAAAAAGATAGTGATATAACTTAGTAAAAAAGAAAACATCACCTTAACCAACTGAAATACAACATCTTTTCATTCAGCCTAAAAAGTTTTTATTCCCTACTTATAAGATCCCTTTATTTACCCAGTACCGTAGGAAATTTTGTGGCCCTAGTCTGTACGGCAACGCACCGACATCACCTTTTGGTAAGACTAATGTTTTATTGTTTTTGAATGATAGGAATTGACGAGTTGAGACAGCACTCTCATTTTCATTTTTGTGGTTATGAATAACTTTTCATTTGCAATCAATCACTGGAGTCTCTCATGAGTAAAAAAATGCAAGCGGCCGTCGTTGAAGCGTTTGGTCAAAAATTGGTACTAAAAGAACTCGATATTCCAACCATAGGCCCTGGTCAGATTCTCGTTAAAACTGAGGCCTGTGGTGTTTGTCACACCGACTTACACGCTGCGCATGGTGACTGGCCATTAAAGCCCACTCCTCCTTTTATTCCTGGCCATGAAGGGATTGGTATTGTGGTGGCATTAGGTGATGGTGTTACTGCGGTGAAAGAAGGCGATCGTGTCGGTGTTCCTTGGCTCTATTCTGCCTGTGGTCATTGCGAACATTGTCTAGCGGCATGGGAAACTGTTTGTGGCGAAGCTGAGTTCGGCGGCTACACAAAAAATGGCGGCTTCGCAGAATACATTGTTGCTGATCCTAATTATGTGGCCCATATCCCTAATGGACTTTCCGCCGTAGAAGCGGCGCCAATCATTTGTGCTGGCGTTACTACTTATAAAGGCATCAAAGAAACTGGGGCACGACCTGGTCAATGGATTGCTATTTCAGGTATTGGTGGGCTAGGCCATCTCGGCGTTCAGTACGCCAAAGCATTAGGTCTTCGTGTCTGTGCGGTTGATATAGACGATCGTAAACTTGCGCACGCCACTAAACTCGGTGCTGATGCCGTGGTGAATGCGAAGCAACCTGGCGCGGTAGAAGCCGTTATTAAAGCAACAAACGGTGGCGCACATGGCGTATTGATTACCGCACCGTCATTAATCGCCTTTAACCAAGGGGTGGCTATGACTCGAAAACGTGGAACCTGCGCTCTCGTTGGACTGCCACCGGGCGAGTTTCCAACCCCATTATTCGACGTTGTTGCTAATTGCATCACCATCCGCGGTTCCTTTGTTGGAACACGCCTTGATATGGCTGAAGCACTCGCTTTTGCGGCCGAGGGCAAGGTAAAGGCAGACATAGAGTTACAACCACTTTCTGCGATCAATGATGTCTTTGAACGACTACAAAATGGTGACGTACCGTCGCGAGTCGTACTCGATTTTTCTAATCACTAATACAAACACTGACCTCGAAAAAGGAGATTCGCTCATGTTGCGCGACCTTAAAGAACTAGACGATTATACGATTTCAGCCAGTGACGGAAATATCGGCGCGGTAAAAGACTTTCTGTTTGATGACCTATCGTGGGCGGTCCGTTATTTTGTTGTAGAAACAGGATCGTGGCTATCCAGCCATAAGGTGCTAATTTCGCCAATCGCCATTCAAAAAGCGGATTGGAAGAATAAAATACTGCCGGTATTAATCACCAAAGATCAGGTTAAAAACAGCCCTAATCTTGATGCTGATAAACCCGTTTCACGACAGCATGAAATGGACTATCTCAACTTTTATGGCTATCCATATTACTGGGAAGGAAACCAGCTATGGGGCGGCGACATGTACCCCTATTTGCTAAATCCCGACTACAATGACGCCCTTACGGAGCTACGCGACCCAAAGAACAATCATTTCTTTGATGAAAGCAAACGTGAAAATCTTCAAAAATCAGATCCTGATTTACGTAGCGCGAAAGAAATTGTTGGCTACCACATTCACGCTATCGATGGTGATATTGGCCATGTATCTGGATTGTTAGTAGAAGAAGATACTTGGGCGGTGCGCTATCTTGTGATTGATACCAGTAATTGGTGGGGAGGACATCAAGTTCTGATCTCACCTGAATGGATCAAAAAAGTTCAATGGTTTGATCGCTCTGTTTTAGTCGATGTTAATCGACAATTAATAAAAGATGCCCCTGAGTACAGCTCCGTTGAGACGCTAAATCGAGAGCATGAAATGGCCATTTATGAGCACTATGGACTCACTGGCTATTGGGCTCGAAAACCTAAAAGTAATGTCGAAAAAAGCAACTAAGTAATGTTGAGGGCGGAATACCGATCCGCCCTACTTTTGGCTTTTACACCATACGATTCTCAAAAAAAAGGCTTTAATGACGTTAGATTTCTAACGTCATTAAAGCCTTACTTTCTGGCATGGTTCACATCAAGAGCCTGTTGAATTATCTTTTTCGACGATCGCGATGCATTCGAAAAACGCTCTAGAACACATTAAGAAAAACATTAAAAAAGACATTCAACCTGAAAAACTACTGACCGAAGCGCTCTGGCGCGGCTGGTTTATTACCTAGGATGGATTCGATTTTTTCCATCACATCAGGTGTTAGTTTTTCCAATGCCTCGATGGATTGCAGATTATCTTCCAGTTGTGACAATTTTGATGCGCCTAAAATAACCGTTGATACGTTAGGATTTTTCAAGCACCAAGCCAGTGATAAATGAGTAATGCTCACACCAATATCATTGGCTAATGCGCTCAGTTGTCTCACTTTTTCCAGTTTTAGTTTGCCATCTTCACTGGTCCATAAATCTCTTAACCATTCATAGCCTGGCAAGGTCAAACGACTGTCATCTGGGATACCGTCATTGTACTTGCCCGTTAAAATCCCACTGGCAAGCGGTGACCAAACAGTGAGTCCCATGCCAAAGTTTTCATAGATAGGCAGAAACTCACCTTCAACCTTATCTCGATGCAATAAGTTATATTGAGGCTGTTCCATCGTCGGTGGCGTTAAGTGATGAGCACGAGCGACCGCGTGTGCCTCCGTAATTTGCTGAGCACTCCATTCACTCGTTCCCCAATAGGTTACTTTGCCTTGTTGGATCAAGTTATGCATGGCTCGAACAGTTTCTTCGATGGGAGTGTCTATGTCTGGACGGTGACAGTAATACAAGTCTAAATAATCAACTTTTAAGCGAAGTAATGCAGCATCACACGCGTCTCGAACATGCTTGGCGCTTAAGCCCATTTGCATTTTATGATCGCCGCCCCAGAATACTTTGGACGATACCGCAAAGGTATCACGCGCTAGCCCTAAATGGCTGATAGCAGCGCCCATGATTTTCTCAGATTCTCCTGCTTCATAACCTTCTGCGTTATCGAAAAAATTTATTCCAGAATCGTAAGCCGTTTTGAGTAAGGTTTTCGCATCGCTCATGTCTACTTGCTTGCCAAAAGTAACCCATGATCCTAATGATAATGCAGAGACTTTTAACCCCGCTTTTCCTAAACGTCGGTATTCCATATGTCCTCCTAATAACTAAGATAATCGCGCCAGTTGTCTGGCTGATGTACTTTTTTATTGTGCAGGTCTATTTGTACTCTCGATGCGTTAAATTTTCCGCAAATTTAGATATAGAAATAAGGATTTAGATTTTGAATAGACTGTGGATGCTCATCGGATACGCAAGACGAACATCCACAATAAGAAGTCATAAATGCAGTGTTATATTGTGCTTAGGCTTTGATAGACACTAAGTTCTCTTCTAATAAAGAGGCAAAAATGTTTTGCCCTACATCAAAGGGCGCTTCGCTATAAAAGAACACTTTTTCATTCGCTAGCCATGCGGCAATTTCAAAACGGTCATCTAAAAATAGGCAACTGTCTACATGGAGTGATAAGCGAGTGTCGGCGTTGTCGTTTTCTATTTTAAACGCGGTGCGAGGAACCAGCCATTCGCCCAACTCTCGATGAATCATGTGACCCTCGATCAAATTCCCTGCGTCTAAAAACTCACAAGCCCATTTACTAGCAGGTTGTTTAAATAATCGAACCGGATCTGTTAGCTGATGAATTACACCGTCTTTCATCAAGGCGATTCGATCAGACAACAGCTGCGCCTCTTTACGATCATGGGTGACATTGACACAAGTAATGCCTTGTTTATGGGTGAGCTCACGGATTTCTTTGCCCAGCTCTTCACGTAAATTGGCGTCTAAATTCGATAATGGCTCGTCTAACAACATAATGTCTGGCGATCCTGCCATGGCTCTGGCAATCGATACTCGCTGCTTCTGACCACCTGATAATTGCTCTGGAAGCTTGTCATCATGGCCGACTAGCTTTACTAAGGTTAACACTTCGTTGACGCGTTTTTTGATGTCTGCTTTAGGCATTTTTTGCAGCGTTAGCGCGAAGGCAATGTTGTCAAATACACTCATATGCGGCCACAGACCATAATCTTGAAAGACATAACTGAGCTTACGCTTGGCAACAGGCAAGTATTCATCAGTCGCCCTATCTACAAAGGTATTCGCTGGGGTTTGAATTTTCCCAGTATCAGGCAACTCCAGCCCTGCGATTATCCTTAGCAAGGTCGTTTTACCGCAACCAGATGGCCCTAAAAGCGAAATAAACTCCCCTTTCGCCACCGTCAAATTAATATCGTGCAGGACTGTTTTGTCGTCAAACGACTTGGATATATTGTTAATTTCAATTGCATTCATGATAAGTATCTTTTTGACATGTATTGTCCCAACGCAATAAGCGCGCCCGAAATCACAATCACAATAAAGCTCATGGCCATTCCTGAACTAATTGAACCTTGATCAAATTGATTAAATACGTAAGTGGCAACCGTTTCTGTTCCAGCAGGCACCAACATTAAGGAAGCCACCAGCTCCCGAGTAGAGATAGCAAACACAATACAGCTGGACGCAACCATGATAGGGATCATTAGTGGGAATAGAATTTTGTACATTAATACGAACAAGTTAGCGCCGTATATGGCCGCGGCTTCATCCAACGACTGTGGTAACTGTTTCATCGCATTACTTAACATTCGTATTGGATAAGGCAACATTAAACAGACATACGCTAATAACAAAATCAAGAGACTGTTATAGGGCGTGACTGGCCAAAACGTCTGATTCCAAGTAAGGATCAACCCTACTGACAGAGCCATGGCAGGGATCGCATTAGGCAGTAGTGCAAGAATATCTAATACCGCTTTGCCTCTTGGCTTTAAACGAATAAGCGTAAACGCAACCAACATTCCTATGATTGCAGTGATCACAGCGGCCATGGCCGCCAGCCCTAAACTCGTATAAATAGCAGACAGCGCGTCACTGTTTGAGAAAAACAAATGCGTGTAAGCATTGAAGGTCAAATTATCCCATTGCAGCCCTAAAGAAACAGTTCGCATCAATGAGGATGAGACAATAGCAAATATAGGCATTACCACCGCTAAGCACACCACGATGAAAAAAATCACATTGCTAACCACCGAAAACCACACATTCTTGGATGGCACAGATGTCATTGTTTGATTATCTAGTTTGCACGCAAAGCGTCGCGTGATGAACATTTGTAAAAGATAAGCACTGATCGCAATAACGACCAACAATAATGACAAAACCGAGGCTCCAGACAAATCAATCGGCCAATCTGACATTTTCTCTTCAATGGCGGTGACCATTACCTGAAAACCAAAACGACTGCCTAGAATGTTCGGCGTACCAAACTCTTCCACGGTTAACACAAAAACAATTAACCCTGTAGACAGTAAAGTAGGCACGATTAAAGGCAGTAAAATACGGCTAAATATTTGTCTCGAATTTGCGCCATAAATTTTTGCGACATCGCCATAGCGTTGTCCAATCACTTTAAATGCGCTAGCCGCTGAAAAATAGATAACAGGAAAGAGGTGCAACGTAATCACGAACACGACACCAGAAAACGAAAACAAAACGTTGGACAGATTAATATTCAACCATTGGTCTAATACACCATTAGATTGAAGCAACTGCATCCACCCCATCGAGCCAATATAAGGAGGAATCAAAAACGGAATTAGTAATAAAACATCCCACATACGACCAATGGATTCCGCCATTTTACTGCGCATATAAGCCAGCACCACAGCGACTAACATTGAGCTAAAAGTGACCGCCAGCGCCAATCGAGTGGAATTTAACGTAGCGACAATCAGTCGTTCATCCTGTAACTGAGGAATAAATTGACTAAAAGGCGCCGCAAATGAAAGCTCATTAATTTTTGGGAAAATCGCAAACAGAATAATAGCCAATACTGGTAGGCCAATAATCATGAATAAAAGCGTGACGGAAACGGTATTTAACAGCAAAGGAGCCCTTACTCCTTTGCCTACCTTGTACATCGACATGGGTATTATTGACCCATGATGTTGGCAAATTTATCTCTTGTTTGTTCCGCGTGAGCCGCCGCTGAAACAGTATCAAAATTGATTAATTTCAATTCACTAAAGCCCGGACGATCAGACTTAATATCACTACGAGCAGGCAGAATCAGTGTCTTAGCGACCAGCGTTTGACCTTGTTTCGAAAGCATATAATCCACAAACTTCTTCGCTAATACCGCATGTTTGGTAGACTTAAGAATCATAATAGGACGCGGAGCCAGTACAGTCCCGTCCGTTGGATAAACAACATTAATCGTTTCACCTTTACGCTTCAAATCCAACGCGATGTAATCTACCGCACCGAACACCACCGATTTAGCCCCTTGTAACACAGGGTTTAATGCGGCTTTATTGGCACCGGGTATAAGAATGCCATTGGCTTTTAACGCGCTAAATAACGTCCAAGCATCGCTGCCCATTTGTTCACTTAACCCTTCAACCAAGGTCAACGCAGAACCAGACTTACGCGGGTCCGGCATGGTAACTTGGTTCTTATATATTGGCTTAGTAAGGTCGGACCACGTCGTAGGAACTGGAAGATTACTTTGAGTGTTATAGGCAATCGCCAACACGGCTGTGCCTTGAGACACGTATGTCGCAGATTTAAGAAAGTCGGGGACTTGTTTTGCATTAGGTGATTGGTAGGCTAGCAACTCCCCTGCTTTCGTAAGGGTAATAGCATGGCCTAGCGATGAGGAAATCATAACGTCGGCATGTGGATTGGATTTTTCAGCCTGGTAACGGGCCATTATTTTCCCACCCGTGGCTTGATACAAACTTACTTTAGCGCCGGTTTCTTTCTCAAAGCCCGCCACTAACTCTTTTGACAAACCTTTTGGACCCGCTGAATAGACTGTCAATGTTTCAGCGCTCACAGAACAAACCATACCTAGCAAGGTAAAGCCAACACACCAGTTTTTCAATTTCATAAGCCCCTCTTTCTCAATTTCATCAAAGTATAAAATTTAAATATATTTCTATTTTGTTCTGTTTATATGACGGTTATGCAACCGTCATATGACATATTTATGTCTTAACAAAACAACATGACTAGAAAGCTAATGAGAAAGAGAGAGATCTAATTCCAGCCAACAATATCTAAAAAAGACGTATTTGAATTTGAGAAAGGGACTGATGAACTCCAAGGAGTCCTCAACTTACTAATGGTCCTCCAATATTCCATACCTACACTGAAGCTCTGACACCGCAAAGATTAATCCCATTCAACGTTGAATTTAGTAATAATTTGCTTAATTTGTGATTCATCCAGAACTTTTGGCGAAAACCCACGCATCATAATGGCAAGTTTAGCAGTCTCTTCTAACTCTTCGATCGCATACACCGCAGCCTCCAAATCTTTACCGGCGACAACCGGCCCATGATTGGCGAGCATCACAGCAGAACGTTTTCCTGCAAGCCCTCGAATGGCATCACCCGTCTTCGGATCTCCTGGCATAAAATAGGGCAATAATTTTACCTTACCAAGTTTCATAACCGAATAAGGTGTTAATGCTGGCAAGAAATTGTCCTCATTTGCGTCCGGCATCAATGACATAGCTACAGAGCAAGTACCATGTAAATGTACCACCGCATTTGCACTTGATCTGGTGCTATAGAACGCTTGATGTAGCGACATTTCTTTCGTCGCTTGATGACCCCCAATAAGTATACCTTGCTGATCAAATCGGCTTAACGTTGCAGGATCAAGACGGCCAAAGCATCTTCCTGTTGGGGTCACTAACAAGCCACCATCTTCAGTTCTCACTGAAATATTACCAGACGAGCCACACGTCAAACCTCGATCAAATAGGGACTTTGCCATTAAGCAAATTTGTTCTCTGAGTGCATTTTCAGTACTGCTCATTTCATCATCTCCAACGCTTTTTCAAAAAAGTCTTCATCACCAAAATTACCTGATTTCAACGCCAGCAGTTTTGGTGAATTACCTACTATTTCTGTTAGAGGTACTCCAGGAGCAATGCTATGACCAATTTTTAATAAACTGGGATTTAAGGCTTTGACCACAGCGCCAGAGGTTTCACCGCCAGCTACAATAAACTTAGTCACACCTCTCTTGTCGAGTGCAGAAACCAAATTTGCCATAAACTGTTCGACAATCTCACTCGCTCGTTCAACACCAAGCTCCTCTTGTACCTGCTTGATATTTTCAGGCATATCCGTGGCAAAAAACATTACCGCACCGGCCGTTCTTTTTTGGTCGAACCAGGTTAAAAACTCATCTAGTTTTGTCTTACCTGATGCGATTTCTATAGGATCTATTTTCTTTGAAGGATGGTGTTTTTGAAATTGAGAAACTTGCTTTTGTGTCATCACAGAGCAACTTCCAGAGAGAACCACTGCGGTACCTGTTAATTTGCTCAAATCTGCAGAATTTTCACGAATTTTGAATAACCCCTTATTCTGAAAGTTCTTAGCCAACCCAATAGATAACCCTGACCCACCGGTAATAAGTTTAAGGTTTGCGCAAGCCTCTCCAATTGCTTCAAGATCACTATTTGAGACCGTATCGACAACCGCGTATCGATGGTTTTTGGCTAATGTCGTAAAGGCTTTTTTAATGCTTTGTGCACCTTGTGAAACCACTTCAAATGGCACCAAGCCCACCTTTCCTGACGATTGAGAAGCCATCACTCGTAATAAATTTGCATCTGTCATTGGTGTTAATGGATGGTTACGCATGCCGCTTTCACTGAGCAATTCATCGTTAACAAATAAATTCCCTTTATAGACAGTACGTCCATTAATAGGCAGAGAAGGACAAATAATCGTAAAGCTCTCCTCCAATTCATCCAGCAGAGCATCCGTCACCGGACCAATATTACCTTTAGCGGTTGAATCAAAGGTTGAGCAGTATTTAAAATAATATTGCTCACAATTGAGTTCTTTTAGCCATTTCAGCGCATCAAGAGATTGTCTAATAGCCACTTCAGATGGAAGCGTTCGTGATTTAAGTGCAATGACAACCGCGTCTATACCAGAAAGATCAACAGGTTCTGTTGGCACACCAATGAGCTGTACCGTTTTCATACCAGACTGCACAAGAAAACTTGCCAAATCTGTAGCACCCGTAAAATCATCTGCGATACAACCTAAGAGTACGCTCATGATAACTCCTTACTCTTTTGCAAATAGAAGAATAGTAAACATTAAGATTAATACTTAACGTCTATTTAATATAAGATATTGAATCACATGAATAATAAATATCATCAGATTAATTGAGTTCAATTTTTTCCCATGCATCTACTTTCTTACTGACAACCATTGGTAATGAGATTTCATTAAAGTCAATAAAATGCTTTGTCATTAAATGCTTTTTGAAACTTTCTTCACTGGTATAAACCTCATAAAGAAAAAAAGATGACATACCATTCTCTGACTTCCCCAAAGACACATCAAATACCAAACAGCCATCTTCTTTATTTAATGATGTTGAGGCTTGAGCTGTCACTAATGAAGAAAATGCTTCAGAGAAGTTTTGTCTAATAGAAAAAAGGACCGTTATTATATACATAGCACACCATGATTTTTCATTTTAGTTAAGGGATATAAATGCCCGAAAAAGACATTCACATCCCTTTATTAGGATTTCTGATTTATATTATTTACTAAATAAACCAAATAATGATTTCTTCATTTTTGGATAGAATGGCATTTTCGTCATCACAATCAATACCATGGCAACGATGAGTACTATAGAAACAGGACGTTCAAAGAATGGCATTAGACTACCTTCAGATACCATTAATGCCCGGCGAAGATTTTCATCTGCCATTGGCCCTAAAATCACCCCAATAACAAGTGGTGAAATGGGGTACTTCATTTCATCAAGAAAATAAGCAAAAACACCGATAATAACCATCATGTATAGGTTAAAAATATCTAGACCTAATGCATAAGAACCTAAAATACACAGCAAAGTAACAATAGGTAAAAATATTGCGGCCGGCACCTGTAACACTTTGATAACCTGCCTAGCCAAAAACATTCCGTTTAACCACATTGCTACTGAACATAAAACTAAAATTGCGGTTACTTCGATCAAAAAATCTGGCTGAGCGACAACCAGCATAGGACCTGGGGTGACGCCATGTAACATTAAAGCGCCTAAGAGCATGGCCGCTGGAGGACTTCCTGGGATACCAAGTGTTAAGAGTGGAATAAGCGCGCCACCGATACACGCATTGTTTGCTGTTTCAGAAGCAATAATGCCTTGTGGTTCACCAGTACCGAATGTTTCTGGGTGTTTTGACGTGTTTTTTGCGGCGCCATAGGAAACCCAGCCTGCAATATCTTCACCAATCCCCGGAACCGCGCCAATGCTAATACCTATCATAGAGGCACGCACAATGTGCAGTTTGTTTTTAAATAACATTTTCCACTCAGGTAAAATACGTCCGAATTGACGCATTACCCCTAGGCTTTCTCTGTTTCGTAGTGCCTTAATAACTTGAGGCACACCAAATGCACCAATCAATACAGGCACAACGGCTAAACCTTGGTCAAGGTTCGCTATATCAAACGTAAAGCGTGGAAAAAACTGCAATGGATCACGACCAATAGTGGAAAGCCCAAGTCCGATTAAGCCGGCAATCCACCCTTTAATAACTAAGTCAGGGCTGGTCAGGGTGCCACTAATCAAGATACCAAATAGCCCTAATAAGAAAAATTCAAATGAGGTGAACTGTAATGCCATTTTCGCCACTATTGGGGCAGCGATAACCAATACTAAAATACCTAATAAGGTACCAATAAAGGATGCCGTTGTGGTTAAGCCTAACGCTTTTCCACCTTCACCTTTTTGAGCCAACGGATAGCCATCCAGCGAGGTGGCTGCAGCAGCGGCAGTACCTGGAATATTAATCAAAATCGCAGGATAAGAACCACCATAGATAGCACCAACATATAATCCCAATAGAGCGACCAATGCCGTATTAATGTCCATGCCATAAGTAAGTGTGGTTAATAATGCCACACCTAAAGTAGCGGTAAGGCCCGGTAAAGCCCCGAAAATAATACCGCAAAATGAAGCACCCATAAGAATCAGAAGATTCGTAGGAGAAGATAGCAGCGTTAGTAATGCGCTGCCAAAGATACTAAAAGAAGCAAGAATATCCATTACCACTCTCTCCATAAATCATGAATTGTATATTTGAGGTCAACCATAGAATTTATAATTAAACCTTCTGTCGGCAGTGGAACAAGCATTCCCAAGCGAAACAGTGGACAAACAATTAATGTCACTATCAGCGCAGTCTTCCAACTTACTCGCCATACTTTTAATTGCTCAGACTTCTTAGCCCATGAATATAAAACAATTAACATACAAAAAATAAAAGCAAGCATCGCCCAATCGAACAACATCCTTTTATCATCTGATAAGTCCGTCGTGAAAGAGACAACAGCTAATAGAAAAGATACTGTTGTCCAAATAACGAAAATACGTTTTTGAAAAAGCGCATTATCAGAATAAAAAGTAAAAATGAAAATAAATAAAAATAGAAATGAAGATAAAGCAAAATCAATCATTGGTATGAAACCATAAACCATACCAGCGATCAAAGATACTAATAGAAAAAAACGTCCCCAACTTGCTGGACTTTCTTTTGCTGTCGCTATAGAAGGATGTTTTTTAATAAATGTAATACTTTTAATAAGTAATGAAAGGCCACATAAAAATAAAAGGCTAAAAACAATAATAGGAAATAATGCTGGAGACACATACCACATATTTTGAACTCCCGCATAACTGCCAGTTAAGGGGAAGCTAAAACTATCAACCATCGCTAATGTTGAAACAATCATTAGTATCACGGCTGTTCTCATATCCGCACGGCGCAATGCCATAAGCTGTTCAGGCTGCATACAACCACCTCTTTCACGTCCAAGCAGGACAATTTGATACTAAAGAAGAGGAATGTGGAAACATCCCCCTTCTATTTTTAAATGCATCAGTTCAATTCAGAAACCTTTGGAATACCAAGCGTAGCTGGCGATACTTTCGCCGCTCCTAGATCTTCTAGTGTCCATGAGAACAATGATTCTAAAAATGAAAACTGTTTGCTGGCAGCACTTCCAGATAGGCCTGATAAAACATAGTAATTATCTTTTGCCCATTTCTGAATGACGGGACTTCCCATCGCACTATTAAACGCTTTAGTCAGCTTAACCTTTACGTAGTCAGGAGCTGACTGACGAACGGCAAGACCGATTGATTGCATAATAGGTAAGTATTTTTTAAGACCTGGATAAGAGGTAAATGCAGAAGGCACGGTACCGAAACCATCTATTTTTTGATCATTAGCAACAAGCATAGCGAGGGGTTTTAACATTCCACCTTTGATTAACTGCTGCTGTTCGGCTAAAGAGCTAATAACTAAGCCAACCTCCCCTGTCATAACTGCTGTTTGTGCCGGAGCCGAACCTGGGTACGGAATATAGTTAAAGTCAGCGCCTGTACCTTGCATTAAGGCCAGTAAATTTAAATGGTGTATAGACCCTGCACCACCTGCGCTTGCATTAATAGACCTTGGGTCCTTTTTAATGGCTGCGATTAGTTCCTTCAAAGTGTTGTATTTAGATTTAGCGGATACCGAGATCAAATCTGGTGAGCCACCAACAATAAAAGGATACCAAACACTCATTTTTTGATTCCAACCACCCTGAACTGCAGCACCAACATTCGACTCAGATAAGCCAACTAATGTATAGCCATCTGCTTTTTGACGATGCACATAGCTCATGCCTAATGAGCCAGCAACGCCACCTGGGCGGTTAGTTACATTGATATTTACATCTAAGTATTTGGCCATTTCGGCAGAGATCATACGGTTAACAATATCCGTACCACCGCCAGCAGACCAAACAACAACATTGGTTATATCACGATCAGGGTAATGATTAGCTGCGAATGAGCTTGTTGCTATTGTCGTTGCCAACACAGTTGCGGCCAACGTCACTATGATTTTTTTCATGTTCAACTCCAATGGTTTTTATTTTTATCGTCAGATTTAAACACCCTCCTTAACGATCTAAGGTAGGATTGAAATTAATTTATACATTAATAAATTTATTTTGCAATATGTTTTCAAACTCGTTATTGTGATTCCATCTTCAACACACTATTAAAATAAAAATAAGAGGTTTGGCAATGCATACATTAGATCAAATCACACTAATAGGCGAAGGACTCAAACGCCCAGAATGTGTTCTTACTAATGCTGATAAAAGAATTTTCACCGCTAACTGGGATGGAGGGGTCAGTATTATTGAGCCCGACGGTAGCCAGTGGTCTCTTCTAGCAAATCAACAAGGTTTTGATTTAAAACCTAATGGCATTTGTCTATTAGAAAATGGTGATTTTTTAATAGCTCATTTAGGTAATGAAGATGGCGGCGTCTATCGCTTACAACAAGATGGGAAGTTAAGCCCTTTCTTATTAGAGATCAATGGACAACCCCTTCCCCCTACTAATTATGTGCATCTTGATTTCCAAGGTCGTATCTGGATAACCGTGAGTACTCGTACACAACCTAGAGCCGATGCATATCGATCCGATGTTAGTGATGGTTTTGTTATTCTTTGCGAAAAAGGCACGGCACGCATCGTTGCCGATAACCTTGGATACACAAACGAATGTATCGCATCACCGGACGGTAAATTTTTATACGTTAATGAAACCTTTTCTCGCCGTTTGACGCGCTTTAGCATTGCCGAAAATGGGGATTTAAGCGAGATAACTACCATTGCTACATTCGGTGCTGGTGTTTTTCCTGATGGCTTAGTATTTGATGCTGAGGGTAATTACTGGATTACAAGCATAGTAAGTAATCAAGTTATTCGAGTATCCAAAGATGGTACTTCACAAGAAACAATGCTCATTGATGTCGATAAGAATCATCTAGCCTGGGTAGAAGAAGCCTTTCAAAATCACTCTATGGGTCGACCACATCTAGACAATGTAAAGAGTTCTCTTTTGCAGAATATTTCTAGCTTAGCTTTTGGTGGCGATAATTTAAACACGCTTTATTTTGGCTGTTTGTTAGGCCATCAAGTTGCCTCGTTGACACAATCCGTAAAAGGACTTGCACCGAGTCATTGGAACTTTAAAGGGCCAACAAGGCTTACAACTAAATCGGAGACTTTATAATGAATAAAACATTCAATATTGCTGTATTTTCAGGTGACGGAATTGGCCCTGAAATCACCCCACCTTGCCTTGAAATCCTTAATCTAGCGTGTGCAAAGGCTGGAGGTATTGAACTTATTTACACAGACTTACCCGCTGGCGCAGCACTGTATCGTGATACGGGAGAATCTTTTCCTGAATCTTCAAAATCAGCCGCCAAAGCCGCTGATGCTATTTTATTATCATGCATGGGACTGCCTGCTGTTCGTTACCCAGATGGAACAGAAGTATCCCCACAAATTGATTTACGCATGCAGTTAGGTTTATACGCGGGGGTTCGCCCTGTTCGATTAGTACCTGGATTGAAATTACCATTAGCCAGTGAAAAAGCAAAAGACATCGACTTAGTGTTGATACGTGAATCTACTGAAGGTTTATTTGCGTCTCATGGCAAAGGTACCGTTGAAAATGATGAAATTGCCAAAGACACAATGGTTATCACTCGTGGTGTGTCTGAACGGTTATTCGATTTCGCATTTAAATTGGCCGCTCACCGAAAACAAAATGGCCACGAAGGTAGAGTGACGTGTATTGATAAAGCAAACGTTTTTCAATCACTCGCCTTTTTCAGGAAGATTTTTGATGAGCGAGCAACATTAAATCCTTCTATAATTGCAGACCACAGCTATGTTGATGCTATGGCGCTTAATCTTGTCAGACATCCATGGGCATTTGATGTCATGGTAACCGAAAACATGTTTGGTGATATTTTATCAGATTTAGGGGCTGCATTAATGGGTGGCATGGGCATGGCGCCTTCTGCCGATATTGGAGATAATCATGCTGTATTCCAACCTTGTCATGGTAGTGCTCCAGACATTGTAGGTGAAGGTAAAGCAAACCCTACCGCGATGTTTTTATCCGCCGCAATGATGTTGGACTGGCTAGGACAAAACCACAATCTACAAGCATGCTCTACGGCAGCTCAATATATCCGTGAAGCGGTTGATAAAGCCTTTGTTACTGGCGAGCTAGTACCATACGAACTTGGCGGTTCTGCCGGAACTGAAGCGATCACTCAAGCGATTATCAATCAATTAAAATAAATCAACGAGGAGATTCAAGTGCAGAAGAAGACACTTCGCGTGGTCACTGTCGGAACTGGCTATTTTAGCCAGTTCCACTATAACGCTTGGGATCGGATGCATGATGTGGAGATTGTAGCGCTCTATAACCGTAGTAGCGCTGCAGCCACTGAAACCGCACAACGGTATTCTATTGCTAACATTTATACTGATTTCATCGAAATGTTAGACACTGAAAAACCAGATCTTGTTGATATTATTACTCCTCCAGAAACTCATGTGGCTTTTGTTTCTGCAGCAATAGAGCGTGGCATTCCTTGTATTTGCCAAAAACCATTTACGCCTACCTTTGACGACGCCAAGAAGCTGACAGAGAAAATTAAACAGAAGCAAGCACTAGTCATCATCCATGAAAACTTTCGCTTTCAACCCTGGTATCAAGAGATCAAAAAACTCTTGTCCTCTAAGCAATTTGAAAACCTGTACCAAGTTACATTCAGAATGCGACCAGGAGATGGACAAGGTAAAGACGCCTATTTAGCAAGGCAACCTTATTTTCAACAAATGGAACGTTTTTTAATACATGAAACAGCCATTCACTGGGTTGACGTTTTTCGATATTTATTAGGCGATGTGAAAAATGTTTACGCCGACCTAGTAAAACGAAATCCTGTCATTAAAGGTGAAGATTCTGGCATCGTGATATTTGAATTTGAGAAACAAATCCGAGCTATTTTTGATGGTAATCGCTTGGCAGATCATGCGGCAGAGAACCCACGTGTTACCATGGGGGAAATGCTGATTGAAGGGAGCAAGGCTTGCCTAAAACTGGAGGGAGATGGCAAAATAAGTATGCGAAATCAAGGTGATAGTCATTGGACTCCTCATACCTATCAGTACACTACCGATAACTTTGGCGGAGATTGTGTTTACGCTCTCCAAAGGCATGTTGCAGATCATTTGCTATATCATGCTGACCTTCATAACTGCGCCCAACAGTACATCGATAATTTAAAGATCGAAGAGCTTATTTATCGCTCAGCAGAATCAAAACAACGATTAGACTTACGCTAATCATTAAGTAAATTTTTAAGGGTCAAACCATCTCAATGGCAGCCAAAATCACTAAAGTAAAAGAATCATTATCTGACAAAGCATATCGTCAATTAAAAGCGAAAATTTTAGATAATGAGCTTCATGCTGGTCAACAAATGATTGAAGCAGAAGTCTCCGAACTCTTAAATATGAGCAGAACGCCAACACGTGAAGCCATGTTAAAAATTGCCAACGAAGGGCTTATTGAATTAATACCAAGGCATGGTATGCGCATCAAGCCGATTTCGGTGATTGATATGCAGGAAATCTATGAGATATTGACTGGGCTTGAAGCGACCGCTGCAACCCTGTGTGCTCAAAAAGGGTTAACACAAGCGCAACTAACGCTAATGCGCGATGCGGTAGACGATATGGACAAGGCGCTACTGAAAGATGACCTCAAAGAATGGGCTCATGCAGACGAACGCTTTCATAGATATTTAGTTGAATTTAGTAACAACAAACGCCTCCAAGCGCTTGTTAGTAACTTTATTGAGCAGTCTCATCGAGCAAGAATGTTAACGTTAAAGATTCGCCCAAGGCCAACCAATTCAAATAAAGATCACTTAGATCTCGTACTCGCGATAGAAGCCCAAGACGCTGAAAAAGCAAGATTGATACACCATAATCATCGAGATGCCAGTGGCAAAACACTCATTGCGCTGTTAAAAGATTTTGGGCTGAACAATCTTTAAAAAGACACAGTTGGTGTCTCTTCCTACCGCTTTGTTTATGATTAATCAGTTCCACCTACCTACAGTCAATAAGCAAAGCGCCCGCGAAGGCGCTAGATCTCTCTTATGAGCTCACTGTCACCCAATCTGTCAACACAGTACTTATTCATTATTTCCCAACCAGCCACGCCGCTTGAAGAAAAACAACATGCTAGCGGTAAGCACAATAAACACGACCCAAATAACGGGGTAAGCCCAGCGCTGGTCGAGCTCTGGCATGTATTTAAAGTTCATGCCATAAATACCAGAAATAAAGGTTAACGGAATAAACACAGAAGACATAATCGTTAACACCTTCATGATTTCGTTCATTCGATTGGACACAGCGGACATATAGAGATCCGTTAGGCCGCTGACCATTTCTCGATAAGACTCAATAATTTCGACAATTTGAATAGTATGTTCATAAACATCACGAAGATAAGGCTTAGTGTTTTCACCCATGCGATTTTCTTCTTCACGATATAACTGGTCAACCACTTCACGGATAGGCCAAACAATGCGTCGTATTAATGAGAGCTCACGCTTAACCGCATGAATACGATGTAAAGCCGTCTGTGTTGGTTTTTCTAGTACGGTTAACTCAAGATCTTCGAGAATATCGCCATATTGTTCCAGCACAGGAAAGCAATGATCTACCATGGCATCTAACAAAGCGTAGAGTAAATACCCAGTGCCATTTTTACGAATACGCGCGTTCTTAGCTTGTAATCGATCATAAATTGGCTTCCAGATATCGTCCGGTTTTTCCTGAAATGAAATAAGCACATTGTCATATAGCAATAAACTGACTTGCTCTACCTCTAATACACTTTCTGCCACAGGGGCATGTGGCTCAGATGGCGTAAATTGCAGCATTCGCAACACAACAAACAAATAATCATCAAAAAACTCTACGCGAGGACGTTGAGGAATGTGCATGACGTCTTCTGCAGTTAATGTATGAAAACCAAAATGAAGACGAAACTGATTAATAACGTAAGGATGCGGGCTGCTAATGTTAAACCACCGAGTTGTCACCCAATCTGGCATTGGCTGCGCTAAGAACTCGACAAGATTACTGACAAAACCTGTTTCTATATGGGATTCTGAGTAATCTATATAGCTGATAATAATGCGATTTTCTTCTGGAGGGACAAACGCATCAGCAACATGCTCAATACCAGGTAATTCTCCCGGAATAACACGCTGATAACGTCGATTCTGCCCAATATTAGACAGACCAAAACTTGAGTCATCGATGTCTTCTGCCACATTCACTCCTTGATGGCCGCCTGCTTATTAGCACTGTATTGTGACTATTTTTCTCAAAAGCGACAGTGCCTAAACTTACCCTATTTTTAGGTGTTTATCATGAGAAAATGAAGGACAGAATAACAAACGGTCTGTTTCTTTTTTAACGACGCCATAGCACTCACAACTGAGAGATTCGAGCTTTTCCCTGTCTAGCACCGTAAGATGGCCGCGATGATGCTCAATCACTCCCAACTTTTGCAATTTGCCCGCCGCTTCGGTTACCCCTTCACGACGCACTCCTAACATATTGGCAATCCATTCATGGGTTATCGCTAAATGGTTATCTGGCAATCTGTCTAAAGACAGCAATAGCCAACGACATAATTGCTGGTCTATAGAATGGTGACGATTACAAACAGCGGTTTGTGACATCTGGGTCATTAAAGATTGTGTGTAACGCAATATCAACTCAAGCAATTTACCATGACGATTAAACTCGGCCGTTAACACAGAGCCTTTTAAACGATAAGCATATCCAGCAGTTTGTACCACCGCTCGGCTCGATGTACTTTCTCCGCCCATAAAGAGAGCAAAACCCACCAAACCTTCATTGCCCACCATAGAGGTTTCGGCTGAAGCACCACTTTCCATCACACACAACAAAGACACAATGGCATCGACAGGGAAATACACGTAGGTCAATTTGTCATCAACATTGTACAGCATCTGCCTTGATGGCAATGTTACCAATTCGATATAAGGGAACAGTCGGTTTTGAACTTCTTTGGGCAAAGCCGCTAATAAATGATTCTTTAATGGCGAAAGTGCTGGATTGATTGACTCGAGCATAATTTTAAACTCTTGATGATGAGTTTCATCATCATAGAGAATATTTTAGGTAACCTGATAGTAGAAATTCCTGCCTTTAGTACATTTATTGATCTAGGACAAAATTTTACTTTTTAAGACAATATTAGAACGCACTTTCATATTTATGGAGCTAATACGTCACACCCAAGATGGCGATGAAACATTCACGCTCACTGAATCTCTGTGCGCTATCGCACAGAGATTCTTTAATGGTTAATTTAGGCAGAGGCTTTTTTGACAGGGTCAAAAATGCGGTAAGCAAGCAATTTCACTCTGTCACTAATAAGCGCCCAGATCAGTGCATAGCCCCAGACGAAAGCCGCCCATTTCCAGCCAAGTGCTGGCATTAAGAATCCGTACACAGCAATAAAGGTCGCGAGGATCTGAGTACTAATGACGGCAATCAGCAACACCTTTGCGGGACGAATAGACCAAAATGGACCTCGTGTTCGCGTTAAAAAGATCGTCAAATGTCCGGCCACAGAGAGCATCAGATACATCATGGGTTGCAGCATCTCATGACTCATATGAAAGACGCGAGCACCAAGGAAAAACAATCCAAAAGCAGCGATTGGACCAATAACACCAAGGACGGTAGAGATACCAAGTACTAGACGCATATTCCAATTTTCTGGTTTCTGATTGTAATTCACATTGTCATAAGCAATGGATAAGATTGCACCGTCATTGAGTAACGCCAACATGACAATCATAACCGTTGTTAATGGATAAAAATTGAAGAACAGAATTGCCGCCGTCATAAATAACAGCACCGTCAATGTTTCAGCAATACGGTACATAGCATAACTGTTCATGCGCTGAAAAATACGACGGCTTTCTTTAATCGCATCGATAATGACCGACAGACCAGGGGTCGTTAATACAATATCGGCAGCGGCACGTGCTGCGTCTGTTGCATCCGACACCGCGATACCACAATCGGCTTTTTTGAGTGCTGGAGCATCATTAACACCATCTCCCGTCATGCCAACCATGTGACCGCGTTTCTGTAGAACGTCTACTATATGATATTTATGCTCTGGAAATACTTGAGCAAAACCATCGGCTTTTTCAATGGACTCACCAACAGCTGCCGATTCCTGTTTCTTAGAATCTCCTAGCGTAACGGCATCAAGAATATTGGCACCTAAATGCAATTTCTTAGCGGTCTCTTTGGCGATCGCCAGCGCATCACCCGTCACCATCTTAATAGTGACACCTAATTCTAAAGCGGTTGCGATGGTTTCTTTAGCGTCTTCTCGTGGTGGATCAAACAGCGGTAAGATCCCAACAAATTGCCACTTACCGCCCTCGTCTGTCCGCGCTACCCCTAGTGAGCGAAAGCCTCGAGCTGCAAATTCATTGACCGCATTTTCAACCTCATTTTTAAATTGATCCATATTTGAAACCAACGACATAATGACTTGAGGGGCACCTTTCGTTACTTTAAAGGAGTTACCCTCTTTGGTTTTCACCGTTGTTTCAGTGCGTTTATGAACTGGATCAAAAGGCTGAAAATGCACCACTTCATAAGCTTTTAATAGATCGCTGTCTTTAAGGCCACCTAATACAGCCAAATCAATTGTGTCGTTATTGTCAGCACGCGATGCCAATGCACCATTGAGAATGACCTCGTCGGCAGTCACTCCGTCTAAACAAAATGGCGTACCTAAGGTTAATTTATTTTGTGTTAAGGTCCCGGTTTTATCCGCACACAAAACATCTACACCCGCCAATTCTTCTATCGCGACTAATTTACTGACAATCGCTTTTTTGCGTGCCAGAAGGCGAGCACCAACTGCCATGGTGACTGATAATACCGTCGGCATCGCAACAGGAATCGCGGCAACGGTTAACACCAATGCAAATTGTAAGGTTGTAAAAAACGCATCGCCTCGGTAGACCGCAAAACCAATGATGACAGCGACTAAAAGCAGCGCCAATAAGATGAGATAGTTGCCTATCTTTAATATCGCCTTTTGAAAATGACTCACGGTAACGGCTTCTTGTATCAACGATGCGGTTTTACCAAAATAAGTATTCGTTCCCGTAGCGTAAACCAACGCACTGATTTCACCCTGACGAATGATAGAGCCTGAAAACACCGCTTCCCCTGATGCGCATTCAATGGGCAATGACTCTCCTGTTAATGCAGATTGATCCACTTCAACCGGATCGCCCTCTAATAGTCGCGCGTCAGCAGGAACAATATCGCCCAAACGAAGGCGAATAATATCTCCAGGGACCAAGTCTCTTGCTGGTGGGTTGACCCATTTTCCATCGCGTTTCACTCGCGCTTTGATTGCTAATTGAGCTTTAAGAGCATCGATAGCATTCCCAGCGGTATGTTCCTCCCAGAAACCAACAACGGCGTTGGCCACCAATAACAAGAGGATGATAAAAAAGTCCGCCCAATGCTGAAGAGCGCCTGACAAAACCAGAGCCACCTCGATCATCCAAGGAATAGGACCCCAAAAATAGGAGAGGAATTTTAATAATGGATTTGTCTTTTTTTCATCTAATTCATTTGGCCCATATTGGGACAATCGTTTTGTCGCTTCTTCTTGAGTGAGGCCGTCTGATGACGTTGCTAACATTTTCTCCACTTCTGACAAAGGCAGAGTTTTGAGATCGTCCTTTACACCAGACGCAGCTCCCGACTTCACTTTAGAAGTGTTCGCTTGTTCGGTATTGGGTTCCATAATGGCTGTTTCCTATACTGCTCTGCAGATCGAATTTATGCAGGCGATTTTGTTAAAAATCAGGCTTAGAGTAAGCCCACCATTGGCTGCACCCTTTTTTATTATATGGCGCTATCGATTAACTCAGAGTGACGCTGGTATTTAGGGAACCGAGCCTTAGACATCCACTCCTTAAGAGTAAAAGAGCTAAGGCTCGTCAACGATTAAGTCGTCACTTAGCGGGGAGTCCAACGCCAGTTACGGATTTCCGGCATGTCTTCACCAAATTCATTAATGTACTCACGGTGTTCAAGCAATTTTTTGGTTAATCTTTGTTTCAATTCAAGACCTTTTTTACCGGTTTGCGGTAACCGATCAATCGCATCCATAACCAAATGAAAGCGATCCAAATCATTTAAGACCGTCATATCAAAAGGCGTGGTAATCGTGCCTTCTTCTTTATATCCATGAACATGAATACTACGATGATTAGTACGTCGGTAAGTCAGCTTGTGAATCAGGGTTGGATAACCGTGAAAAGCAAAAATAATCGGTTTATCTTGAGTAAACAAAGCATCAAACGCTTCCTCGCTAAGGCCGTGTGGATGCTCGGATTTAGGTTGTAATTTCATTAAATCAACGACATTTACCACACGAATGCGCAGCTCTGGAAGATATTCTCTCAAGATTGAAACCGCGGCTAATGTTTCCAGCGTTGGCACATCGCCACAACAAGCCATCACAACATCTGCCGAATCACCTTGCTCATCATTACTCGCCCACGACCAAACACCAATACCGGCAGCACAGTGTTCCGCGGCGGCGTCTTTATCCAACCATTGTGGCGCTGGATGTTTGCCCGCGACCACAACGTTAACGTAATGCTTGCTACGCAAACAATGATCCATGACAGACAACAGACAGTTAGCATCTGGTGGAAGATACACGCGCACAATTTCGGCCTTTTTATTCACGACATGATCAATAAACCCTGGATCTTGATGTGAAAAACCATTGTGATCTTGACGCCATACATGGGAAGCCAACAGATAATTAAGCGACGCGATTTTAGGTCGCCACGGTAGCTTACCGGCCACTTTTAACCATTTTGCATGTTGGTTAAACATTGAATCGATAATATGCACAAAGGCTTCGTAACAATTAAATAAACCATGTCTGCCTGTCAGTAAATACCCTTCTAGCCATCCCTGACACTGGTGCTCACTCAGCATTTCCATCACCCGACCGCTTGGCGCAAGGTATTCGTCGTTGTCTTTGTTTTCTCCCACCCATTGACGTTGTGTGGTTTCAAACACCGCGGCCAATCCATTAGAAACCGTTTCATCAGGGCCGAAAATACGAAAATTGTCCTGATTAAACGTAATAATATCCCGCAAAAAAGGCCCAAGCACGTGAGTATCGCCAATGCCAGACACTCCCGGTGTAGGAACATCACAGGCATAATCCTTAAAGTTTGGCATCTTCAAAGCTTTAAGCAAAAGCCCACCGTTAGCATGGGGATTTGCGCCCATACGACGATCGCCCTCTGGCGCCAAGGCTGCCAGTTCTGGTAACAAACGACCATTAGTATCAAATAATTCTTGGGGACGATAACGGCTTAACCATTCTTCTAATAACGCCAAGTGTTCGAGGTGTTCAGAAGGACGGGGAATCGGCACCTGATGGGCATGAAAAGTGCCTTCGATTTGAACACCGTCGACTTTTTTAGGCCCCGTCCACCCTTTGGGTGATTTTAAAACAATCATTGGCCAGCGAGGTCGTTCAAAACCCTCTGTCTGACTGGCTTGAAGCTTGATGTCTTTTATTTCACAAACCGCCTGATCAAGTGCTGCAGCCATAGCTTGATGCATCATTGTGGGGTCATCACCTTCAACAAATATTGGCGACCAACCATAACCATGCAGCAGTTGATCTAGCTCATCATGACCAATGCGTGCGAGCACCGTCGGGTTAGCAATCTTGTAGCCATTTAAATGCAAAATTGGCAACACAACACCATCACTAACAGGGTTAAGAAATTTATTGGAATGCCACGCCGTGGCTAATGGGCCTGTTTCCGCCTCGCCATCGCCAATAACACAGGCGGCAATCAACTCTGGATTATCAAACACCGCACCAAAAGCATGGCTTAAAGAATAGCCAAGCTCACCACCCTCATTGATCGTACCGGGGCATTCGGGGGAAGCATGGCTAGGAATCCCTCCCGGAAAAGAGAACTGCTTAAAGAGTTTTTGTAGGCCAGCGGTATCTTGGCTTATGTTGGGGTAAATCTCGCTGTAACTGCCTTCAAGGTAGGTGTTGGCAACCACGGCTGGCCCACCATGACCGGGACCACAGATGTAAATTATACTTAAATCGTATTGTTTAATAATGCGATTAAGGTGAACGTAAATAAAATTCTGCCCTGGGGTGGTTCCCCAATGACCAAGCAATATACGTTTAATATCAGCAAGCACTAAAGGCCGCGTTAATAGAGGATTGTCATAAAGGTAAATTTGGCCAGCTGACAAGTAATTACTCGCGCGCCAATATCTATCCATTAAGTCCAATTGATCTGATGATAGCCTTGCCGTTTGCATGGTGTTTTACTCCCTATTAATTACTACTGATGTCATATTTGATACGAATAAACGCTTCTTGGTCGAGATCATCAGAAACCAGATAGCAACCGATAAAAGCCCACTCCAGCATTCGTTATGCATATATACCTCCGCTTCATCGCGTCGAGAAACAATTGAATCCCAAAAGACGCGGATGCTTACTTTATAGCGCAAAGGAGACGGAGCTCTGTTCGGTAGCGCACACTGACAAAAGCGGAACGGTTAGACAAGGTGCAATCACATCATAATGCTAAAATTTGAGCGCTTCACTGAACGCGTAGAAGTCGCTAAAACACATCATAAGCAGTCAATAAATGGTCTTTGTGCGATGGATTTTGCTTAAAACCAAAGAGCAACATGGCAAAATTAAGGATATTGCAAAGTAAAAGGTTTGATTTCCAAAAAGCACGAAACAGACACTGCTTCAACGCCAGAGGTTCTATATAGTACTTTCACTGCGTTAGACTTTTACTGAGCTATACGTGTACTGAATGAGACATGGATTCGGACAAGTTAATTTTCTAACCACCTCTACATTTAAAATGACACAGATCGAAGAGAGAGCGTTATGACAAGTATTGGATTTTTAGGCTTAGGTATCATGGGTAAAGCAATGGCGGTTAATCTAGCCAAGGCTGGTTTTGATGTAACAGTTTGGAACCGTAACCCTGAGAAAACAACCGAGTTAGTCGCTCTAGGCGCCAAGCAAGGCACCACACCAAAAGACGTCGCGGCAAGCTGCGACATTACCTTTGCCATGGTCTCTGACCCTGCTGCCGCACTGGCTATTTGCCAAGGGCCTGACGGGGTTGCCGCGGGCATTGGCGCTGGTCGTGGCTACATAGATATGTCTACCGTTGATGACACAACATCAACACTTATTGCTCAGACCATCGCCCAAGCTGGTGGCCGCTTTTTAGAAGCTCCGGTTTCTGGCACTAAAAAACCTGCTGAAGACGGCACCTTGATCATTTTAGCCGCAGGTGACAAATCCCTATATGACGATGCCCTACCCGCGTTTGATGTAATGGGTAAAATGGCACCTTATCTTGGCGAAATTGGCCAAGGCGCTAACATGAAATTGGTTGTCAACATGATGATGGGCGGCATGCTCAGTATTTTCAGCGAAGGCATGTCACTGGGCCAAAAAGCAGGGTTACAGGGCGAACAGATTCTCGAAGTCATCGCTGCTGGTGCCATCACCAACCCCATGTTTACAGGCAAGGGAGCCATGCTTCTAGCAGAAAACTACACCACCAGCTTCCCGCTTAAACACATGCAAAAAGACATGCGCCTCGCGGTAGCACTAGGCGACAAACTAGACCTCCCTTTACCCACAGCGGCCATCGCCAATGAATCTTTCAAGCAAGCAATCAAAGCCGGCTATGCTGATGAAGACATTGCCGCTATTTATAAAGTCGTAAAGTAGATTAAGCTTAGAACAGCACACGTCTTAACCATAAAACCCCTTGCTCACCGCTAAGTGAGCAAGGGGCTTTTTTATGTACTCTGGCTACTATTTTTCTCTTTGTGCTTCGAATTCAGCCCAAGCTTGTTGGAATAACTCAAAGTTAAACCCTTCTTTACTGGCTGCATCTAGGACAATTTTTTCTCGCTCAATCATCTTTTTAATCGCATCTAGCATACCCGCTTGCGCATCTTTAGGAATGACAACAGCGCCATGCTTGTCGGCGTGAACCATATCTCCAGGCTGAATGGTTAAATCAAATAACGTAACCGCCGTATCAATTTCTTTCACACGAACATACGCATGTGACGGCCCGATAGAACCGGCTATCACCTGATACCCTGGCGCCAATGCGTCCAAATCTCGCATCACACCGTTCGTTAATGTTCCACCTAGACCAAAGCCTTTGTGAACCGAAGTATTTATCTCTCCCCAGTAAGCACCAACGCAATCTGGGTAATCTAAGTCTTCTAGCACAGCAATACTATGCTCAGGTGAATCGGCCATGTACTTATAATAAGCCATTCTTCGCGTTGCGATAACGTCCGAATCTTCTGTTGTTGGCGCTGCTGCTTTAATTTTAGACGTTCGAGCATAGCCACAAATAGGAGGCAATGTAGGGTCTGCAGCGAGCACTGTTTTACGGGTAAAACCATCGCCTTGGCGTTTTCCTAATACCACTTCTATAGCGTTTGCTATGGTCGGTGTATCAACAGAACGCAATGCATCAAAATACGCTTTATCAAATATCATAAAAGTGTCTCCAACCAATGAGCAAGGTGTGTATTCGTTGCTAATGGCATCTGTAAGGTAACTAAATGACCCGAATTAGGGATAACATGGAGCTGACAATTTGGCATAAGGTGACAAATTGCCTGATGACGATCCAATGGGCAAAGCTGATCATGCTCACCGCATAATGCAATGCTGGGCCCGGTAAATTTTTTCAGGGTTTCTGTTTGGTCTGGCCTATCTCGCAGAGCGATTGATTGATTAATGAACACCTCTTTCCCAAGCGATCTTGCCATGGCCAAAACAAGCCCTAGCTGCCCCTCTTGCTCAGCGGCAGATCCGCCATATTTTGGCGCCATTTGCTGTTCGATCACATCAAGAAACTTACCTTGCTCTGCCAGCTCAAGCTGTGGCGTTCTCAATGCTTTTACTTCAGGAATCTCTGCCCATGGGTTGGTATCCATTAACGCAAGACCTGCAATCAATTCTGGTTTCTGGCGCGCCATTTCCATCGCAATAATACCGCCCATAGAAAGCCCGCCCAGTGCAAACCTTGGCCAAGGTATCTGTGAGAAAACCGATTTTGCTATGGTTTCCATGGAACACCCTTGGTCCACATGTGCAACAAGAACCTCTCTGCTCTCCCTCAATGCAGCAACTTGATGCGTGTATAAGCGATGGTCACACATCATGCCAGGGATCAAAACTAAAGGGAGCGTAGAATTAGGCACCTTGGGTGTAGCCTGCTTCATCATTCGTGCTGCGTATTAAGAACAGCCCAGTAGTGCCACTGACATTAGGCTGGATACTACGCTCTGCGTTTGGTGGCACTGCACAGGTATCACCCGGTGCTAAAATAGCAGACTCACCATCAACCTGAATTTTCCAATAGCCATCATGCACCATGAACACCTCATGCTGATCACTACGATAGCTCTCGCCTAAGCCTTTTTGTCCTTCTTGAAGAAAATCAATTTCAAAGCCAGGGCGATCCTTCAGCATACCGTGTTCGCCAAGCACTTGAACGGTTTCTTTATTGCCCATGGCTTTTATATCTAGGTAACGAGCAACGTAATGTGGAATCACATCTCTTTCATTTACAACAGGAAAAGCAGCAAGTTCTTCAGCCGTCAAAAGTGGCATTGGATTGACGCCATCAGGCAGAGACTCTCCTTTCTTGGTGTCATAAAGACGGCCGGTTTCAGCCAGAATCAAACCATGCTCTTTTGCCGTTTGAATCACATGAGGCGCCCAAATAACCCCACCGCCTGCATCATTACCACCTAGCACCGCCATGATCATGCCGTACTCTTCACCAATATTTTCAAAGCCACGAAAAATACCGGTTGGAATATTAAATAAGTCACCTTCTTTAGCAACAAACTCACCATCTTTTCCGTCTATTCCCCAAAAGAAACGCCATGTTCCTTTCTGAACAAAGAAAACTTCTGCAGTGCGATGGGTATGCAAAGAGTTGGTACATTTAGGAGGTTGACCCGCCGCACCGATATTAAACCCAGGCGTTTCACGAATATGGACGTGTTGATCAGGACTCTCAGATACTCCAGCCCCAATGATAGTGAAATTTTCTTTTTGATCAGACCCAGGAGTATGAGTATCAATGAAGGCGGTTTTACAAGGCACTAACTCGCCATATCGAACGATACGTTTTTCTAATGTTTTTTTTGTCAATTTATTCACCCTAAATATAAGTTAATACGCAGTCCAACCACCATCAATCATTAAGGCGCTACCTGTCATCAGAGCACTGGCATCAGAAGCCAAGAAAACAATAGGCCCCATAATGTCTTCAATCTCACCCACACGTTGTAAAGCGATCATATTTTCGACATAGGCTTTAAAACTTGGATCTTTTAAAGAAGGCTCGGTTAACGGTGTTTTGATAAAAGTAGGACACAAAGTATTGATGCGAATGTTATGAGCACCGAACTCCCTAGACATCGATTTCGTAAAGCCCTCTATGGCATGTTTACTTGCGCAATACGTTGCTCTATCTGGACCACCCACATGCCCCATTTGACTGGATATGGTAATTAAACTACCGGGTAAGTTATGCTCTATTAGCTTTTTCGCGACGCTCTGAGCAACAAAAAAGGCAGATTTTGTATTCAAAGACAACGTGAAGTCAAAATCTTCTTCTGTCACATCCAAAGCTGACTTATGTCGAGCCCCACCAGCACTTGAGACCAAAATATCAAAAGGCTCAGATTGCTGAATAAACGCTTCAACGGCCTTAAGATCCGTCACATCAAGAGTTTTAGATTCTGCCAGCCAGCCCTTCTCTCTAATAGCCAAAGCGGCGCTTTCTATTTCGTGTTGACTACGAGCAGTAAGGGTGACACTAGCACCAGCTTCCGCTAACGCGACAGCTGATGCTAGGCCTATTCCTCTACCCGCACCGGTTACCAGGGCACGCTTGCCTTGGAGATTAAAAGACGGTGTTTTAGGTAAATTCATTATCATTACTCAGGTTGAACAGCGCTGTATGGTTCTACGACACGATTACCGTAACGACGAACACGGATATTTGCTTGCTCACCGTGTCCAGCAAAACCTTCTAAAGCACAAAGGCGAGAACAATGTTCACCAACAAAAGCAGACGCTTCATCTGTTAGTACTTTTTGATAAGTACAGGTTTTGATGAATTTACCTACCCATAAACCACCGGTGAAACGAGCCGCTTTTTTAGTCGGTAGTGTGTGGTTAGTACCAATACATTTATCACCAAAAGCAACATTAGTGCGTGGGCCTAAGAATAAAGCGCCGTAATTAGTTAAATTATCTTTAAACCAATCATCGCGATCCGTCATGATTTGTACGTGCTCAGAGGCTAGATCATCAGCAATGGTCAACATTTCATCATAGCTCTCAGCCACAATAACTTGTCCGTATTCTTCCCAACTTTGACGCGCCGCATCAGCGGTAGGCAGTACCTTAAGTTGACGTTCAACTTCAGCCATCGTGTCTTTCGCCAACTGCTCTGAATTGGTTAGTAAAATAGCGGGAGAGTTAATGCCATGCTCCGCTTGTCCTAGCAAATCAACCGCGCATAACTCACCGTCTACGGTTTCATCAGCTATGATCAAGGTTTCTGTCGGGCCAGCAAATAAATCAATGCCAACACGCCCAAACAACTGACGTTTAGCTTCAGCAACAAAGGCATTACCCGGACCTACCAGCATATCAACAGGCTTAATCGTTTGGGTACCAATGGCCATCGCAGCAACGGCTTGAATACCGCCTAAAGCATAAATTTCATTAGCGCCAGCAAGATGCTGTGCAGCAACAATCGCAGCAGATGGCTTGCCTTTATATGGCGGAGCACAAGAAACGATACGCTTAACACCAGCAACGTTTGCCGTCAGAACAGACATGTGCGCAGAGGCAACCATTGGGTATTTACCACCCGGAACATAACAACCAACCGAGTTAACTGGGATATTTTTATGACCTAAAATAACACCAGGTAAGGTCTCCACTTCGATATCACGAAGGGACGCTTTTTGATGCTCTGCAAAACGACGTACTTGCGTTTGAGCGAATTCGATGTCTTTCAGCTCTTGATCACTTAGACTATCTAGACATGCTTGGATTTCTTGTGGTGTTAGTTGATAGCTTTCACGATCCCAATTATCGAACTTATTCGACATTTCTCGAATTGCTAGATCGCCACGAGCTTCAACATCAAGAATAGCTGACTCAACAATGGCTCTCACTTGAGCATTCATTTCAGCAACAACACTTTCTTCTTTACCTGTTTTTAAATAAATCGCCATGATGGACCTCATTAGTATTTTAATTTTTATTTAACTGACATTACTTCACTTAATTACTTAACCAATAAACTTAACTAAATTGACTTAGCTCACTCACTTAACTGAGAAGCAATAAAGAAAGGGTCGGGATAAATGTTATTAGCATCAGTGCAAATATCATTATTGCCACCCAAGGAATTACTGCTCTCGACAAATGTTCATATCTTATATTACCGACTTGAGCGGCCATGAATAAATTCGCACCCAAAGGTGGTGTTACAAATCCGATTGCTAAATTGACAATCATGATAATACCAAAGTGAACAGGATCAACATTTAGCTGAGTGACTACAGGCAAGAGTATTGGTGTCAATATAACAATCGCCGCCAATGTTTCTAAAAAAGTACCTACAATCAAAAGCAACAAATTGATGCTTAAGAGTATTAGTATTTTATTATCCGTCAAACCAACAACGAAATTAGCAATTATGGATGGCACATGTTCCAATGCCATTATTCGACCGAAAGCAACAGACGCTCCAACAATAATAAGGACTGAAGATACTAATAACGCAGACTCAAGAATAACCTTTGGCACTTTATTAAAAGGCAGCTCTTTGTAAACAAACACACTTAATATAAAACCAAATACCGCTGCGACAGCCGCAGACTCTGTCGGTGTAACAGTGCCACTATAAATGCCACCTAAGACTAGAATAGGCATAAGCAAGGACAACTTAGCTTCATTAATAGCTTTTAACTTTGCGCCCCAAGAAGTATCAAATTTTAAATTATGTGAATCAAATCGTTTAGACTGAAATAAGTTATAAATAATCAAAACGACCGCGACGACCAAACCAGGAATTATCCCTGCTACAAACATAGATGTAACGGAAACACCCGCTGTGACGGCATAAACAATCATCACAACACTGGGTGGAATCATTACACCCAAACCACCAGCTGTCGCGACCATGGCACCAGCGTATGGTCTGTCATATCCGTTTTTTACCATAGCGGGGATCATGGCTAAGCCTATTGCCGCAACAGTCGCAGAACCTGTTCCTGAGATCGCAGCAAAAAACAAACAAGCAATAATAGTGACTGTTCCTAGACCACCTTTTGTATTTCCAAAAAATGCATAGGCGACTTTAAGTAGCCTATCTGAAATGCCACCTTGACTCATTAAATTGCCAGCAAGAGTGAACAAAATAACAGCCAACAGAGTAAAAGAGTTCAGACCTCCAATTAATCCCAAAGTAAAAAACTGTAAGGAAAGAAATGGTAAGGATAATATGGCTAAAATACTAGCAGAGCCAAGTGCAATCCCAATAGGCAAGCCAAGCAGCATTAGGATAAAAAAACCACCGAATAAAATAAGAATGGTCATGCTATTTAACCTCTACTGAAGAATTAAAGTTAATTCGGTGTTCATTTATACTCATCACTAACCGAATAATACTTAATAGAGAGCCGACAACTAAAGCACCATAAAGAAAGCCAACCGATATTTCCATCGCTGGTGCTATTTGATGCCGACCAACGGCTTTAGCCATCACTAAACAACCGTAATATAAGACAACAAAAGAATAAACCATAAAGATAATGTCAGAGAAAACATGCGCAAGCACACTCATTTTCCTAGGTAACAAATCCAATAGGAAAGACACTCTCAAATGTCTTTTTTTCTTTATTCCGTAACTAATACCAAGATTCACCATCCAAACGAATAAATAACGCGACATCTCACCTGCCCAAGGTAAGGTAGTGTCAAACATTCTTAAAATAACGTTCGTAAAAATCAAAATAACGATTAAAGAAACTGCGGTAACAATTAAAACCGGCTCGAAAGCTTCATCTAATTTATGCAAAAACTTCATAGTAGACCTTTTGAAAATGGTGATGAATATCTATTCACCACCAAATAGTTAAGCAAATATAATTTAGGAGTATTTTAAAGTTGTGCGTTAAATTGGTCGTAGAAGCGTTGGCCGACATGCTTAACAATGTCGCCTTTGATGGTTTCGTTCATCTTTTTACCTAATGCTTCTTTTACCTTCAGTGGTACTTTATTTACGATCAAGCCTTTCGCTTTCATCGCATTTAACGCATCATTATTTGCTTTGACAGTCAGTTTTCTTTCGAGACTAACCGTTTCTATAGCGACTTCATTAAGTAATTTTTGCTGCTTAGGCGATAAACTGTCCCAGAAATCTGTATTGGTAAACCAAACCTCTGCGGTATAGCTATGCTGCGTCAGAGAGATGTATTTTTGAACTTCATAAAAATGCTCAAGATACATAGACGACAGCGCACTTTCTTGTCCATCTATTAAGCTTTGCTGTAGAGAAGGATAAATCTCACCCCAGTTTAACGGCATAGGCGCAGCACCAATAGACTTCCAAGCCGCGATTTGAGTAGGGTTAGATGCTGCTCTCATCCGTAAACCTTTGAAGCTTTCAACTGAATCTAATGGCGCACGATTATTAGAGAAATCTCTAAAACCACGTTCAAAGAAACCTACCCCTTTAAGGCCTTTTTCTTCCATCGCTTTTTTAAGCATATCTCCACCTTTCCCATCTAGGACACGACGTGCTTGTTCCTTATCCTTAAAAAGATAAAAGGTATCTAATATATTAAATTCTGGTACGACAGAAGACAGCAATACAGACGCACCCGTCGTCATTTGTATTGAGCCCGCTTGAACCAACTCAGTCATTTCATTAACACTGCCTAGCTGTCCGCCAGGAAAAAGTTGTACGTCAAAATCACCATTTGAGCGTTTATCCAACGTGTTTTTGAAGTATTCAAGTGCTTGGTAAATAGGAGATGTTTTAGGAGTTGCAAGACCGACACGAATAACGGTTTCAGCTTGTAAAGCCACTGATGTCATACCTAGAGTTGCGATGATTGCAAGGGTTTTCAATTTCATTGTTTCCGTCCTTTTTTATTTTTAGTTATCAGGCTGTATTGGCATTCTGAATTAACTTGAATACGTATGCAAGCGTATTTTTAAAATTATATAATCAAATCTAAGGTGCTTATAACAACTAAGAAAGAAGGCGGTTTTTGACCGTTTTACGCTGGATTAAATGACTAGGAATTTCAATTCTTTCTGGCTTAAGGCTGGGCTGGGCTATGCGACTCATAACGGCGTTAACTGTATGAGAAACCATGTCATCAACAGGCTGACTCATGGTGGTGAGATTATAAGAAGGAGCAGCACCTAGGGGAACGTTATCGTACCCTATGACAGAAACATCTTCAGGCACTCTCAATCCAAGTTCATATCTTAAGGTCTCAAGAACGGAAAATGCCATGTGATCACTTGCGACAAAAAGTGCATCGGGCGTCTCTGTTTTATCGCTAGAAAACATGTCCAGTGTCGCTTTTCTTGCCTGCTCTTGATCATAATTACCACTTCCAACAGAGAACAATGTCATCCCGTGATCCTCTAGACCATCATTCAAACCACGCTCCCTATCTTTGTTCGTTGAAGATTCTACGAAACCTGAAATATAACTTATTCTTTTATGTCCTGTTTCTACCAAATAGCGCGCCACCGTTTTTCCACCTTCATAGTTGGCAGACGTCACAGAAGTAACATCATCTGTTTTAATCGCACGGTTAAACAGCACTACAGGGACCGACAGTGAATTACATGCATCGATCCAATCAGAGGATAAGGAAACAGACGCTAACACCACGGCATCAATCTGATATTGGAGAAACTCTTGAACTATGTCATCGGCAGAGCTTTGATTATCCGAGAAAAACATCAAACTATGGTAACCCTTAGCCTGAAATTCACGGGACATTTTCTCTAGTGCAAGCGGATAATATTGGTTTTCCAAATAGCCAAATACAAAGCCGATAATCTTACTTTTTTTGGTAATCATGGAGCGCGCCATGATATTAGGTCGATAACCAAGCTCCTTCGCTTTCGCAATAATTAACGCTCTTTTTTCGGGATTTATCGAAGAACCTGGTGTAAACGCTCTACTCACCATGGATTGACTAACACCCGCTGCTTTAGCGACATCGACGGAACTTGGAGTTTTATTCATAATCAGCTTGCTTACCACGGTTAAATAGAACAAGAAACGTCTGCACTCTTCTCTTAATGCCGACAAAAATACTTAAGTACATAAGAGGAGTATTGTAAAACGATTCAAGCAATACAGCGAATTCCCCATGCAATATATTGATACACATCAGGGATTAAGGATACTTCCCGTACGTTTTAAAACATCAAGACCTTGCTGTTTCAACCAATAAGGGATATCAATAAGCACCCAGTTTTCACTTAATTTATCGCCTTCACGGCAATAGATATCGACCACTTGCATCTCGGCATTGATATTTCCTCCCGGCAAACCAAGCCATCCGCCTATTGGCGTATTTGATAAATTAGGCCATCCGAAAAAACAAGCAAAGTTACCTTCTGCGAACCGACAAACATGTCCACAAAATTTCTTATCACCAAGACCTGCTCTAAAAGGAAGCTGATGCTGCTCTTGATATCGAGGAATAGTATAAGAAGCACCAATTCCTGCTGGGCCATACCATGTCATTTTGGAAGACCAGGTTTTTTCTAACAATTCGGGGGGACATGTCATAGAGCCACTTTTATTAAGCGCATCTAGGTCATTTACCATTTCATGCACTAAACCAAGCGTCTTTTTTCCCTCTTCTTCTGACACTGCGTGAAACTGCAATCCATTATGATGCCTAGGACCAGGGTAGTTATAATAGACCCCCGTAGAAGGCGGTAAAGGATACGCGCCCGCTTGATCCATCAATCCAATCAGGTCAATAAATAACCCCGTCTTCGTGATTTTTCCATTATTAACACAATTAAATTCTGCATAACGGATATTAACAATTCTACGAGTTGCTTTAATGCCTAAAAAATCCTCATCAAACAAGCCCGTAAAATTACCCATACTCATAACCCATTGCTCTTGATCGAACTCATTCTGACCAGCAATAAAGATATCTTGACGGCGCTGCATATGCTTAATAGACGTTAACAAAGGCTTCCAGAATTTTCCGACAACGTCTTTCAGACTATCTATTTCTCTCCAAGGGTATACTCCTCGCCATGAATACTCAGAAGCAATATAAGGAGGTACTACATCATCAATAGTATCTATTGTCGCTTCTTCTAAAGCATCAAAATAGGCTCGTACCAAGCATTTACTTTCTTGAAATTTACTCATCTTCAGGCTCTTAAAATAAAGTAGGATTTTCGTCAAAAACTGTTGGCCAAATTAATCAACGACTCAACCTGTATGCAATAAGATTTGCTTCCAAATAGCCGTATCGTCAATGGCAACATATTCCCGAGTAATACCACGAGGGCCAAATTCTACATGGCTAATCCCCATCACATAAACATCCGCATTAGTTGGCTGTCCGTAACGCCCCCAGCCTTCATGCTTACCATGAAGAGACCAGCGAATAGCCGCTCTGTCTGCCATACCTTTATCGTCACGACCAATAACATGATGAATCGTAAAGGTTGCATTTGGAAAAGAAGACCTTAGCCCCAACCAAAATGAATCCACACTACTATGCCCATGATCTGAAACACCATTAGGGTATTCTGTTTGCACAGCTCGATCAAAAAGCGCAAAGACAGCATTAAAATCAGCATTCATCAGGCGTTTCAGAGCTTCTGCATAAGCTTGCCCCATAGGATGATCATTGCCTTTTGCGGTATAAGGCCCGACAATATCCATAGATGGATTAAATGGTTTAGCGGCTTTATCAACACCACCCTCTTCTTGAATTTGGTTATAAGCATAAGTTTTAGGGTCCAGCCCTAATTGAGTAACCACAGCACCCTGGTCTCGAATCATCCACTCATCCGTGATTTGATTATCAATACAGTAACAGTCTGCAATAATCCGAAAACCTAATTTTTTACCAGTCGCTTTACCAAAGACACCGTCTTTGAGGTGTGTTGCTTGAGAATAAATCCGGTGTGAAGAAAGATATCCTGCCTCATCATTTCCTGACCAAATAACATCTTCACCTAATAAGGTCCTGTCTGGGAACTCACTTAAGGTTGCCATTGTTGCCGAAATAACATTAGTATTGCCTACGGTAATTCCAGCAGGAACCCGTACCACTATGTCTTTACCATAATATTTATGAAGTGTGCTTAGGCCACGATCCTCCCAAATTTCTTTGGTAATTTTAATAATATAATCAGGTAAATCGAGGAAATCAGGATCAAAATTTTTCATTATAAAATACTCAAAATAGAAAATGAATCATAGTGAAAAGGGGCATAATAAATGCTCATGCAATACAAATGAAAAATCATTTGTATTGCATTTTGCATTCATCAGCTTATTTTAAAGGTGTTACTGGGTGTTGAACCTCTTTTGAATCGTTTTTCTCCCAACCTTCTCCACCAAAAACATCACGTCCTAATTGTTTTAAAACATATGGAAAATCAACCATTACCCAATTATCTACAATTTTACCGTCCACTACTTTCCAAAAATCCATATAACGAATTTCAACATCTTTCCCTGTGGGCGCGATCCCCATGAATTCTCCAGTATGCTTTGCATTCTGACGACCAAAAGCAGCCATCCATTCCCCTTCAGCAATGCGCACTTCATCCGTACACACCTTTTCGCTAAACGCTGCTTGAAATGGTCGTTGCCAGTTTTCCTGAAACTCTTGTAGACCATCTTTAAAGCCACAGCCGGTATTACCTATCCAGCGAAAACGCTCATCAAAGAAGCGCCCCATACCTTCAATATCATGATCGTTCAGGCCATTAACCATCGCATCAACAACCGCTCTTGTTGCTTCAGTTTTAGTTAAATCATTGTCTAATGTAAAAGGGGCTTGTTTAACTTCAGATTTATTCATTTCAAAACTCCAAAATAGGATTGTTGTTGATTATGTTTTATCAGTGATCGCTGATTAGCCCTTCACTGCTCCTGCAGTCAAGCCAGAAACAATTTGTTTCTGGAAAAAAACCACAAGAATAAACAAAGGCGCTGTGATTGAGGCCGCAGCAGCAATAGCGTTTACCTGATCGGTTGCAGTTGTTTCTCGATTAAAATACGCAGAAATAGCCGGAACCATCGTTTGGTTTTGGTTATCCAATAACAGTGAAGTAACTAAGTAATCGTTGTAAGCCAACAAGAAAGAAAACAACCCTGTCGTAATCAGCCCTGGCCACATCACGGGTAAAATCACTTTTCTAAACGCTTGAAAGTGAGTGCAACCGTCAACTCTAGCCGCTTCATCTAACTCTTTAGGTACGTTCATAAAAAATGATCGTAGCATCCATATCGTAAAGGGTTGGTTAATCGCTACTAACACAGCAATAACGGCTAAAGGCTGCCCATACAATGTTGGCGGGGTTTGAGAAAACAAACTAAGAAACCACCCGATAACAGGCATACTCCATAGAGGCCCTAATATCTCTTTAGAATTAATAAAGAAAGGCAAATACCCTGTTACTAATACAGAGTGAGGAAGCGCTCTAAAGACAAGAGCGATAATAAGCAACCAGATCGCAAGGTTAGAAGCCGTTCTCGAGAGTGCATAAGCCGCTAATGTCCCTACTGTAAGAGAAATAGTGACTACGCCAAAAGTAATCACTAACGAGTTTTTAAACTGAATGTAAAATTGGTTTTCTACCCATACCGCATAATAATGCTGAAGCGTGTAACCGATTAAAGGCTTAGCCAGCAAAGACAACGCCGAAATAGATTGAAAAATCCCGTTCAACACATGACTCATTGCAGGTAAAACATAAAACGCAAAGCCCACTAAAATAAATACATACGATAACCCCAATGCAAAGGCTCCCATGTTTTTATTTTGAACAGGCACAAAGTAATCTAACGTCGTGCGATAGAAACGCACAGGGATTTGATAAGCGTAATAAGCAAAAACACCACCTAATAGAATATCAATGATACTGAACGCACTGTCTTTTTGGGCAGTGTGTGGTCCAAACATTACATCTAAAGGATTCTGTGCAAAAGCATCAATGGGCAGCTTAAAGCTCATGACAAAAACCCAAACTAACGGGAATGCCGCTACCAACGCCCACAAGGCTAAAAAGCCATAACTACCTACTTTGAGTAAAGACGTCTGTCTTAATGCTTTAGGTGTATCGTCTTCCATCTTATTATCCTTTTTTCTGGTCTCGAAGCGTGCGCTTAAGCACAGGTGCGAGCAAAATAATAATACCAACCATGGTTAACATGGATGACGCTGAAGCACTTGATATTGCACGGTTTCCTGTGTCATCAGGCTCTAAGAAATTATAAGTCAACCACTGCAATGAAATAACATGAGCTTGACTTGCAAACCCGATTATTTCTTCAAATACGCGGTAGGTATCCATCAAATGAATCAGGGTTACAAAGTAAATTAACGGCATTAAATGAGGAATAACGACATATCGAATCCGTTCAAATCTAGAGGCACCATCAATAATCGCAGACTCTAATGTATCTTTATTCACGGATTGCAAACCGGCATAGAAAAGAACAAACGCGAAAGGCGCAACATGCCAAACACGATAGAACACCATCAGTAGCTCGATAGACCAACTATTAGCAAATACCGATATTTCATGCCCAGTAACCTTTTCCAATACCCTTGTCAGCAAACCATTACTCACAAACAGCCATTTGATAGAAAGAGCACCGATAATTGGTGTAATAATAAAAGGCAATAACGATACAAAAATAACCGGCCCTTTCATTCTTTTCGATACATTATTAACAGCTAGCGCAATAAGTAGACCTACGCCTAATACTAAAGGAAGAGTAATTAACGTAAAAAGCAACGTAAATGACAACGCCTTGTAGAAATCTATATTAGTAAATATATCGAAGAAATGACCAGAAGCAATTAACTTAGCCACCTTCCCTGTTTCTAATACAGATTTATAAGTATCAAACCCTATATATACCGTTTTCGTAACTGGATTATTGTCTTTATCCATTACTGGAACAGATTTTTTTGAGGTAGTACAAATAGAAGTAGGAAAACTTGGTGTACATGTTTCCACCGAAACTGTGTTGTACACAGTTTGAGTCACATAAAAGCTTTGCACAAAAACCGTCACTAAAGGAATAGCGATAAACAAAAGCATTATGATTATCGAAGGTGAAACAAAGGCAAAGAAAGTTTTATTTTTCATTCTAGTTACCATCTTCAATGAACGAAAATGAGCCAATATAATATTGGCTCATTATGGGAATATCTTAATTACAATAAGCCAGATTCTTTTGCGGCTGTAATATAGTCATACTCAACTTCTTTCAATGTTTCTTCGGCTGTTTTTTGACCGGTCAGATAATCAGACACATCTTTTCCTAACGCTGAATGCATAAGACCAACTTTAGAAGTCAGTGGATAACTTGGTGTACTATCTATTGCGTTTTGAATAGCACCATCGCTTAAACGAGAAGGTTTATAGCCTTTTACTAACCAAATCGCCGCGTCAGCATTCGCCTTCACCATATCTTCGTTTAAGCCTTGCATAGCTACTCTAAAAGCATTATCTGCTTGCTCATCGGTGATGTTTTTCGCAATCGTAATGCCGTCCCACCACATGGTACTTGCTGGATGGCCATCAGCAATTGATTTAGGTGTAGCAGACATATAAACCTTACCCACCACCTGAGACTCTTCTTTATTGTCAAATGCGGTAGCACGGCTCGCCCAAAGATTGGCCATTGCCACTTTGCCGTATTGAAGTTGCTTCTGAACGAAGGTAGGGTCAGCAATCAGATATTCTGGGTCCATATAGGCAGATAATTTTTTCATCATTTCCAGTGTTTTAATACCAGCTGCATTATTAACACTCGGTTGGTTTCCATCAAACAACTTCGCGTTATAGCTCAAATACATATTGATAAATTCTAGACCAAGGTTCCAGCCTGCTTTATAGGCACCACCTAGTGGGTATTCAACGAGATTGGCTTTTTTGATTTTTTCTGCATCAACAAGAACCTCATCCCAAGTGGTTGGGGCTTTCAAACCTAACTTGTCGAAAATATCTTTGCGATACATAAAATTTTGCGTATTAATCATCATGGCAATGGCCATAATTTTTCCATCAACTTTGATAAGCTGATTTGGGTTTAAATTTTGACCATATTTCGCAACAAGACTGTCTAAAGGTCGAATGAGACCGCTATTTAATAAAGGTACGAATGTTCCATTAGCGACCCCAGCAACGTCATACAATGAAGGATTCGCAGCTAATGCAGAACCTACTTTAGTTTTGAACTCTGAATCGAGAGTAGAGCTAACATGACCACACTCTGCCATAGCACCAGTAACGGCTTTCCATGCGGCAAAACTTGCGGAAATGGTTTTAACCTCTTGAGTATTCTTAAAATCACAATTGGCGTATGAAAAAGAGCTTAGCGTGCTTAATATAATTAGAGAAGACAACGTTGATTTTTTCATTATTAGGTTCCTTTGGGACTTTTGTGTTTTTTTTAATTTTGGTTTTTTTATTAGAAATCGATACGGGCACCATCTTCTTTATTAAACCAATGCCTGGATTCTGGTGGAATAATAAAACTGACTACCTGACCTATATTTACTCTAAACGCCTTATCCGCTTTGGCAATTAATAAGGCATCTCCGATTTTTATAGAAATGAGCGTTGAGTCTCCAAGCAATTCAACACTATAAACAGGGGCGGTAATATCGCCCTCTAACTCAGTCGTGACTTGAATATCTTCAGCTCTAAATCCTATCGTGACGGCATTTGGTAAACCTGAGGGAATGTCTTTAACCATCGTATGTTCGGCTACAAACTTGCCATCGCTGACCTCGCCATTCAACAGGTTCATTGCGGGAGAACCGATGAAACTCGCAACAAATGTATTGGCTGGCTTATCATAAATTTCGGTCGGAGTTCCTAATTGCTGTAACTGCCCCATGCTCATCACCACAACACGATCTGCAAGTGTCATGGCTTCAATTTGATCGTGTGTTACATAAATAGTGGTTGTTTGTAATGTATGTTGTAGATGCTTTATCTGGGCTCGTGTAGATACCCTAAGCTTTGCATCTAAGTTGGATAAAGGTTCATCCATTAAAAACACATTAGGTTCACGAACGATCGCCCTAGCCAAGGCAACCCTTTGACGCTGTCCGCCAGAAAGCTCTCGTGGGTAACGCTCTAGAAGATTGCCCAACTCCACCATATCGGACGCTTTATGGACCCTTTTATCGTGCGTTGCCGAATCTACTTTACGTATTTTTAAAGGAAAACGAATGTTTTCGTATACGGTTAAATTTGGATAAAGACCGTAACTTTGAAACACCATGGCAATGTCTCTGTCTTTAGGATCTAGCCCATTAACACAACGATCGCCTATAAAAATCTCACCTTCTGTCGGGTCTTCAAGTCCTGCGATCATTCGCATTGTCGTCGTTTTACCACAACCAGATGGGCCTAAAAATACAATAAACTCTTTATCTTCAATATCTAAATTGAAATCCCTAACACCAACCGTCGAGCCCCAACGCTTACAAATATTTTTTAACTGTATCTTGGCCATATTCTTAGTCACCTAGTTGTTTTTAGTGAATACGTATGCAATAAATAACCATACTTTTTTGAGCCGTGCAATATTTTTTTAAAGCCGTGTCGCGATTAGACAAACTCAAAACAAACCAGAAAACACAGTGTTTTTAGTCTGCAAAAAAACCGCTTTCATGTAGATTTAGGCAAGACATTATTTAATAAATTAGGAGCAATAAAACATGTTAATTCACAATAAAAACAAGAATATAGTAAATAAATTAAGAACCTCTTTATACAATTACTCAGACGAAGCTTTGATCGACAATATAGATAAATTAATAGCCGATACAGCAACTCTTCAATTCTCTTTTCCATTCGAAACACTGCAATCAAAACACCAGCTATACAGTCATATATATAAACCACTGGCGGACGCTTTTGTCGGGTTAGAGCGTCGTGACACCATCGTCATCGCGGGTGATTCAAACCATGAAAGCCAATGGGTAGGATGTTGCGGTTATTACACAGGCTCTTTTGAAAAAGCGTGGCTAGACATATTGCCAACAGGCCATCAAGCCAGTATGCGTTTTCATGAGTTTTTCCGTATCGAAAATGGTTTAATCGTAGAAATACAAGCTGTTTGGGATATTCCAGAAGTAATGATGCAAGCCGGCGCTTGGCCTTTGTCGCCTAGCTTAGGGCGCGAATGGCATGTTCCAGGACCCGCAACTCAAGATGGCATAGTAACGTCTGCATACAACAAAACAGCCGCTAACAAAAGTTTAGATATTGTCTCAGCTATGTGTGCCTCGTTAGGGGAATTTGCCAATGGTGGCATCGAAGCAATGAAGCTAGAAAAGTATTGGCACCCTCATTGTAGTTGGTACGGTCCATCTGGTATCGGTACAGCCAGAGGGATCAAAGGGTTTCGGAATTGGCATCAAATCCCTTTCTTAAAAGCCCTTCCAAATCGCATTGGAGACACAACCAAAGGATACTTATTTGCAGATGCTGACTATGTTGGCTTTACAGCTTGGCCAGGCATGTCAATGACAATAAGCCAAGACGGATGGTTAGGCATCGCCCCTTCAAATCAAAAAATCACCATGAGAAGTTTGGATTTTTGGCGCGTAGAAAAGGGGTTAATTAGAGAAAACTGGGTTTTGATTGACTTATTAGATGTCTATAACCAAATAGGTGTCGATGTTCTAGGACGAATGAAAGAACTCAACAAAGCACGATTAAACTACTTCGAGCGCTAATCATTATTTTAACGCAATCGATAATACAACTCGCAACGAGCATACTACCGTAGTGAACCACCCTCTTCTGTTTTAATGTCATCGAATTTGATGGCATTAAAACAGTCATTTTCCCACTTTTTCAAATACTAAGAGGCTCAATATTTAACTTCTCTATACCGCCTTGGTGGCGGTGAAATTATAGGCCAGTACGGTTTCTTGAGTCGCTCACGTATTTCCCGTAACGGTTCAAAAAACCCGTCTGTTTATCCCCGTCTGCTCGGGGAACGCTCTGTCCCCGCTGTGATTTCTGCTGCTGTTGCCGGTTTAGCCTTACCCATCAACGATGAATTTCTAAGCCGCCTTGGTGGCGGTGAACGGGTGTGACGTTAACCTCTTGCTACGCCTCTTTTTCTAAGCCGCCTTGGTGGCGGTGAACCGGGTAAACTTTGCCCCACATATCTTGGAATTTTTCTAAGCCGCCTTGGTGGCGGTGAACTTTGTCTTTAGGAGCGGCGGAGCCGTTCCCTATTTCTAAGCCGCCTTGGTGGCGGTGAACATTGCAGCCTGTTTTCAACTCCCTCATGGATTTTTCTAAGCCGCCTTGGTGGCGGTGAACACAGAACAAGTAAAAGCCGGATTGATACAAGCTTTCTAAGCCGCCTTGGTGGCGGTGAACACGCACGTAAAGATGCGTTCACGCGCGCCATATTTCTAAGCCGCCTTGGTGGCGGTGAACCTAGCTCATCATCCAGTGGCGACTCGACTAGCTTTCTAAGCCGCCTTGGTGGCGGTGAACGGGTTGTTTTAATGGCTGGATCAAGCATCCCATTTCTAAGCCGCCTTGGTGGCGGTGAACAGAAGTTTATGCCGACACCGATTTTGAAATGCTTTCTAAGCCGCCTTGGTGGCGGTGAACAAAGAGCTGGTCGCATTGCTGCCACAGCTAAATTTCTAAGCCGCCTTGGTGGCGGTGAACAAAGAGCTGGTCGCATTGCTGCCACAGCTAAATTTCTAAGCCGCCTTGGTGGCGGTGAACTATCGGAGGCGAGAAGCGATCTGCGCTTGATGTTTTCTAAGCCGCCTTGGTGGCGGTGAACTGCTAAATAGCTAATTTTAACAGCGGCTAACTTTTCTAAGCCGCCTTGGTGGCGGTGAACATAGAAAAAATAAATAAAGAAAAGGTTGAAGCTTTCTAAGCCGCCTTGGTGGCGGTGAACTATGAGGCGGTAGGCTCACCCACCGCAAATGTTTTCTAAGCCGCCTTGGTGGCGGTGAACTGGTCGTTTGGTTCGGCGGCTCTAGTGGGGGCTTTCTAAGCCGCCTTGGTGGCGGTGAACTGTCGTCGCGAAAGGGGTTCATTCCAGCAGGATTTCTAAGCCGCCTTGGTGGCGGTGAACCAAGAAATGCTATCGTATTTACTGCCTACCGATTTCTAAGCCGCCTTGGTGGCGGTGAACTCATGCCGCCAGAGTATGTAGCCCACCAGAATTTTCTAAGCCGCCTTGGTGGCGGTGAACGGCACTGGCAGCACTGGGAGTTAAATTAGAATTTTCTAAGCCGCCTTGGTGGCGGTGAACGAAATGCTGACCTTAGACAATCTGCCGGATGATTTCTAAGCCGCCTTGGTGGCGGTGAACCAAAGCTGCCAGTTACTGCATTTCACGGTAGCTTTCTAAGCCGCCTTGGTGGCGGTGAACATCATAGATAACTTAGCTATAGATGGCTCAACTTTCTAAGCCGCCTTGGTGGCGGTGAACGTGGTTGTATTAGGGTCGGTGTTCTTGCTCAATTTCTAAGCCGCCTTGGTGGCGGTGAACCTGGAAAGCATAGGGGAAATTGATTACGAGTATTTCTAAGCCGCCTTGGTGGCGGTGAACTAAAAATCTTCATGGCTGCACCTCGTTTCGATTTTCTAAGCCGCCTTGGTGGCGGTGAACGTTAGTTCTCTGGAAGCGGGTGCAACTCAGATTTTCTAAGCCGCCTTGGTGGCGGTGAACTAATGGACCATAATTCACTGTCACGCATTAACTTTCTAAGCCGCCTTGGTGGCGGTGAACAAGCGAGTATTACCAATCCTGCGTCACTGACTTTTCTAAGCCGCCTTGGTGGCGGTGAACGTCATCGTTCAATTGAAACAAATGCTATCAATTTTCTAAGCCGCCTTGGTGGCGGTGAACATTTTCCGCTGCGGCCAAGATATCGACGTGGCTTTCTAAGCCGCCTTGGTGGCGGTGAACTATCGGAGGCGAGAAGCGATCTGCGCTTGATGTTTTCTAAGCCGCCTTGGTGGCGGTGAACTGCTAAATAGCTAATTTTAACAGCGGCTAACTTTTCTAAGCCGCCTTGGTGGCGGTGAACATAGAAAAAATAAATAAAGAAAAGGTTGAAGCTTTCTAAGCCGCCTTGGTGGCGGTGAACTATGAGGCGGTAGGCTCACCCACCGCAAATGTTTTCTAAGCCGCCTTGGTGGCGGTGAACATATATTCTGAAATGAATTCTAGATTAAATTTTTTCTAAGCCGCCTTGGTGGCGGTGAACGATTTAAGCTCTTCAAGGCACTCTTCCTCTAATTTCTAAGCCGCCTTGGTGGCGGTGAACACTGCTGAGAAGTGTTTCCTCTGGCTTCAAACTTTCTAAGCCGCCTTGGTGGCGGTGAACCGTTACAGCAATGCGGCCATCTAACAGCTTTTTTTCTAAGCCGCCTTGGTGGCGGTGAACGCTAACTCATACGTGAAAGGAGCTTAATAAATTTTCTAAGCCGCCTTGGTGGCGGTGAACATTGCCGGAAGCCGCTTTAATACGTAAATCGCTTTCTAAGCCGCCTTGGTGGCGGTGAACATGAAGGCAATTTTCCAGACTTACCAACGTTTTTTCTAAGCCGCCTTGGTGGCGGTGAACCGGCAAATATCGAAATTGCTCGTGATGCAAGTTTTCTAAGCCGCCTTGGTGGCGGTGAACGGCGGTGCAGTGGTGTTGGGTATGGTGTTTATTTTCTAAGCCGCCTTGGTGGCGGTGAACTTCTGCAGGACGGCCAAAAGCTCCCCTATTTGTTTCTAAGCCGCCTTGGTGGCGGTGAACATATTCCCGATATAGCGATAGCTGAACCGTTCTTTCTAAGCCGCCTTGGTGGCGGTGAACGAGTTTAGCGGCACGTTCTTTTTTCTATCCATTTTCTAAGCCGCCTTGGTGGCGGTGAACCTTGTGTTTGTATATGTCACACCTGACGATCTTTTCTAAGCCGCCTTGGTGGCGGTGAACCTTTAGCGGAAAGGTTAAGGTGCTATCGCTTATTTCTAAGCCGCCTTGGTGGCGGTGAACATTCAGTATAGACCGAGCGGCATTGTTGAGTCTTTCTAAGCCGCCTTGGTGGCGGTGAACGGCTCAACGATTTCCGATACATTGGTGGGAGCTTTCTAAGCCGCCTTGGTGGCGGTGAACCATTGTAGCGACAGTGAAAACTAGCTCAAGAATTTCTAAGCCGCCTTGGTGGCGGTGAACTAAAGCAATAAATACAAAGCCCTCAACTAGAGTTTCTAAGCCGCCTTGGTGGCGGTGAACCAAGTTTGGATCATTCAAGAAGCCATACGTGCTTTCTAAGCCGCCTTGGTGGCGGTGAACGTGAACACGCAAAGCTCGATGCTATTTTATAATTTCTAAGCCGCCTTGGTGGCGGTGAACTACCATTGGATTTGGCTAGTGCGACAAGGCTTTTTCTAAGCCGCCTTGGTGGCGGTGAACTTCGTCGCCGAGTCGTAAGTGAAGAATATTCCTTTCTAAGCCGCCTTGGTGGCGGTGAACTAGGTAGAGATATGGCGGTCGGGGTCAATATTTTTCTAAGCCGCCTTGGTGGCGGTGAACAATAATCTAGCCGCCCAAGTAAACAACAAGCATTTCTAAGCCGCCTTGGTGGCGGTGAACTCAAAAAACACTTCTCTATTCAAAGCCCAATTTTTCTAAGCCGCCTTGGTGGCGGTGAACTACCGATACAGGAACTGGGTCAATATCAACTTTTTCTAAGCCGCCTTGGTGGCGGTGAACGAGAACGGACCAGAAATCAGACAAGCGTTACATTTCTAAGCCGCCTTGGTGGCGGTGAACCTGCGAAGGTATTAACGCCCATGCCGACAAGCTTTCTAAGCCGCCTTGGTGGCGGTGAACCAGCGGGGACAAGAAGTGCCTAAAACGATTGTTTTCTAAGCCGCCTTGGTGGCGGTGAACGATTTTTCGCTTTGATGTCTTTCTCTGTCATATTTCTAAGCCGCCTTGGTGGCGGTGAACTATGGCGCAATACATGACTCTTCTGACCAGTATTTCTAAGCCGCCTTGGTGGCGGTGAACACCCCAGCCACGCGCCGCCGCTGGATTTTTTATTTCTAAGCCGCCTTGGTGGCGGTGAACTTGCCCAAAGCGTTTTCAACTTTTCCCAAAGTTTTCTAAGCCGCCTTGGTGGCGGTGAACGATGGTTAGAGTTTCGCAGGAAGCGGCTAACATTTCTAAGCCGCCTTGGTGGCGGTGAACTAGTCCTTATGATGTCAATACACCACCAAAAATTTCTAAGCCGCCTTGGTGGCGGTGAACTATGTATATTTATCTAAATTGATACGTAAATATTTCTAAGCCGCCTTGGTGGCGGTGAACCGTCTGTCTGCTCGTATCTTAAAAACTAAATTTTTCTAAGCCGCCTTGGTGGCGGTGAACCACATCATTACAGTGACGCCATAATACTCTAATTTCTAAGCCGCCTTGGTGGCGGTGAACGGTGTCTTAGGGATCAAATACACGCTTAGCAATTTCTAAGCCGCCTTGGTGGCGGTGAACTGTGGTCTTTAAACGTGCCTGGCGGTGTCACATTTCTAAGCCGCCTTGGTGGCGGTGAACACATTGAACACTATAGAATTACGCCCTCACCATTTCTAAGCCGCCTTGGTGGCGGTGAACGTTTCATTTCAGCTTCCTTTTATGATTCGATATTTCTAAGCCGCCTTGGTGGCGGTGAACCGTTTGCACCACCGTTTGCGTCGCTAAATTCATTTCTAAGCCGCCTTGGTGGCGGTGAACTTTTTGCAGAAGGCTGGTTTAAGTTTGAAGTTTTTCTAAGCCGCCTTGGTGGCGGTGAACATGCCTCATTGAATTTAATCGCTGACTTGCGATTTCTAAGCCGCCTTGGTGGCGGTGAACAAGACGGGTGACAGCGCCAATCCAAAGCTAATTTTCTAAGCCGCCTTGGTGGCGGTGAACAGCTACACGCGACTCATTGCCAGCCCTCCAAATTTCTAAGCCGCCTTGGTGGCGGTGAACGCAACAAGTATGTAGACATTACATCGTCAGTGTTTCTAAGCCGCCTTGGTGGCGGTGAACTACGATTTGGAGGACGCATACGACATATATGATTTCTAAGCCGCCTTGGTGGCGGTGAACTCCTGCCGAATGGTGAGATTTTAAATCTAAGTTTTCTAAGCCGCCTTGGTGGCGGTGAACGAGAAACAAGCAGAGCAAGAGCGACTAAATAATTTCTAAGCCGCCTTGGTGGCGGTGAACTGTCAGAATAGTGCGCAATGGTCGTGCTGATTTTTCTAAGCCGCCTTGGTGGCGGTGAACGAAGGTCCTCCAGCAGCATCTTTGCTGCAAACTTTCTAAGCCGCCTTGGTGGCGGTGAACTAGAAAGCCGAACGCTAAAAAGTTTAAAAAGTTTAAAAAGCCGCCTTGGTGGCGGTGAACATGCAACCATTTCCCCAAACTGATTTAATTCATTTCTAAGCCGCCTTGGTGGCGGTGAACCCAAGTATTCAAAGATGCCTGAGCGAGCAATATTTCTAAGCCGCCTTGGTGGCGGTGAACGCCGCATTGATGGAGTCTTTAAAAAGACTAAATTTCTAAGCCGCCTTGGTGGCGGTGAACTTGGACGCATAGCGTGATAAGAGCGGGTAATATTTCTAAGCCGCCTTGGTGGCGGTGAACTTATGTATGCCTCGGTTGGGTTTTCGTGTGCTTTTCTAAGCCGCCTTGGTGGCGGTGAACCAACGAATGCCCCGCCAATAGCACCAGAAACGTTTCTAAGCCGCCTTGGTGGCGGTGAACAATCTTGTGCGCCACTGTCCGCTACGTAAGTATTTCTAAGCCGCCTTGGTGGCGGTGAACATCTGAGTTTGAACGGGTCAAAAGTAATAGAATTTCTAAGCCGCCTTGGTGGCGGTGAACGCCTGCGTTTTGCGTCTGTCCCATGTAGTTCATTTCTAAGCCGCCTTGGTGGCGGTGAACATGACAACGCGACCCGCAATGTTTGCCGCTTCTTTCTAAGCCGCCTTGGTGGCGGTGAACATGAAGGTAATTTTCCAGACTTGCCGACGTTTTTTCTAAGCCGCCTTGGTGGCGGTGAACTGGCCATGCCAAACGTTGCGACAGGGGATGCATTTCTAAGCCGCCTTGGTGGCGGTGAACAATTTCGTTTAACCACCTCCTTTGCACTTAACTTTCTAAGCCGCCTTGGTGGCGGTGAACATATATCACAAGGGTATTTCGAGTAATCGCATTTTCTAAGCCGCCTTGGTGGCGGTGAACGTAGTGAGTAGTAATATGCCCGCGTAGACGTATTTCTAAGCCGCCTTGGTGGCGGTGAACATACACTTATAGACACTATTAAATGACTAAAATTTCTAAGCCGCCTTGGTGGCGGTGAACAATGCTACTAAAACCCTTTAGGTATCCGTCAATTTCTAAGCCGCCTTGGTGGCGGTGAACTCGGCATTGATTTATTTATTGTATAAACTATATTTCTAAGCCGCCTTGGTGGCGGTGAACTAACTCATGTATATCTGAGCGGTTCTCTTTCTTTTCTAAGCCGCCTTGGTGGCGGTGAACTAATCTCATTCCCCATAAAGGTGGGCGACCTATTTCTAAGCCGCCTTGGTGGCGGTGAACTGCATAATTATCCAATCACTCTAGACCTAGTCTTTCTAAGCCGCCTTGGTGGCGGTGAACGGTCAGTTTGAAGACGGGGAGATCAGCTAATGTTTCTAAGCCGCCTTGGTGGCGGTGAACGTTCCGGTAAAACGACTGGGGTGAAACAAGTATTTCTAAGCCGCCTTGGTGGCGGTGAACAGATCATCGTAGTACGTCGTAATGTCAGCCTTTTTCTAAGCCGCCTTGGTGGCGGTGAACTTATTCGAGCGCTTGATCTTAACTTGCCTAAATTTCTAAGCCGCCTTGGTGGCGGTGAACAATAAAATTTAAACACAAAAATAAGTTACATCAAAGCCTTAGGTGAAAAATACCTTTTTTACCTATGTTTTTAAACCTTTCCGTAACTTATTGTTTTATATTGTTATTTTTAAAGAGCTAAAAACATTGGTATTTCTACCAATGTTTTCATCTAGGAGGGTTAATCGAACCAAGGTATTGGAGCTTGTTGCTCTTCACTTCGTCGACTAAGGCCATAACAAGTAAATAATTTTTGATTATTACCTAATGACTCCACCTGCTGCTTTTCTATAAAAAGCTTGAAGTTACGTCTTTCAGACGCTGGCACATTGCTGTCGGTTGATAAACTACTCATGTTTAAAAATGGCAGCCTTGATTGTTGCTCCATGTTGTCTATGGATTCCAATAATCGTGCTTTCACTTGCTCTGTATTCAAACCGTTTTTTTTCGCTAGATATTCTGCGCGTTTATTGACTTGCGACCGCATCTTATCAGGTGACTTGTAAATCCAACGCTTGAAGTAAACAAATTCTGTTACATCGCCTGGCACTGGTTTTATGCCCTTTATATGGAGGTAGTCTTCAAGGCAAGATAACCAACGACCTACATCTAACGCCTCTAAGTCTTGTTGCGTGCCCGCTAATAAGCGTAACTTGTCACCTAGCGGGAAACCTTTTTTAGCATAATGTGGAAAGGACACAGCAATGGCTGAATCTTTCTCCCCGACTTTATTTTCCACCAGCATGAGATGAATTTGTTGATACAGTTTGTACCAAACAAAACCTAAAGACATTTCAGCATCGGGTAGGAGTGTAATATCAAGATAATGTTTCATTTTATTCTCCTAAAGTCTGATATCAGATACATAAGCGAGGCCTTTTTTACCTAAATAAAAACTCGATACGCCAGCATTTTCAATCATAGCTAAGAGCTCTTTTGCGGCTTGACGATCTATAAAGATATCAATTTTTAATGTTCCGCCTGCTTTTTCCATGAGAGATGTCACCTCGCCAATCCCTTTTCTTTTTTCTTTAAGGACATAAGGATTACCCCAGATTTTCTTTTTTCCACCTGAAGTATAACGACTCATAAAATCTTTCTTGGTAAAGCCATTATTGGATATTCCACTTAAACCGCCTGCCTTAGTTTTTGCCGATGAAACATCAAAGTTTTTTGATAACCGTTCAAGCTGTAAATACAAAGCAGAGCAATATAGACTACTGACAAGTACTTCTTCTTTACGGTTAAGGCCATTAAACTTTTCAAATTTCGACGCCAAATAATCAAACGCTTCTTTTACTGTATTTTCATTCGGTACAGGCTTGAGCTTAAATAGCTCTTCAAGTCGTGAAATAATTACAAGTGGATTGTGTGATATGACTTTATCCACTTTAATGTCATCTACAATAAACTTACAAAGCTCATCTAAATCTAGCTGTAAAATGCCCCATAATTGTTGTGAATAATCAGATGTAAAAATCGGATCATCAACCTTAATCATTCCTGTATATGAATTTTGATCTTCGCTACCAGAAACATTACGAATATAGGTCATTTCGTGGTTCACATAACTTGGCTTATCTTCGAACGTGATAAGAGGTTCCAATTCTTTAAAGTAATAAGCATCGCTATTTCTCGATTGGTATAACTTTCTTTGATCACCAATTAAACGATTTAGAACGCCCATAACCGTATTATGACTAACCTTTCTAGGGATATAATTACCTTCTTTTTTAAGGCTCGTCATTGAAGCAACAAACTTCCTACCCGCTTTTGGCAAAGGCTCATCGTTAGAGCCGTCAAGAAAAGAGTTTCGCCAACTGGATTCATATTTTATTTGAATTTTCATTATTTAAACCTCCTTTATTTTTGATAAAAGTAGGTGGCAAACTCATCTTCTGGCTCAACAGATATACTGTTTTCATCTCGTTTTATACGCATCATTTTATTGCTGTCGTTATAATCAACAATTACTTCGTCAACATACATGTATGATTTTGCTTGGCGAATCGCTAATTCACTAATCAGTTCGATCGTATAGTCAACTAGGGCTTTTATAGCGTCTTGGTCTAATAAAATTCCCACTTCACCTTCTTCGAAAATAGTTCCGCTACGAACATAGTTCTCATGAAAAGTGGCCTTTGGCTTTAAGTCTGGGTTAAGCGACTGAATAAAGTCTTGTACTGCTTGTGCGACCCCTTCGCCTTGACCTGCTTCTATTCCCATCGCTTCGCGGTCGAACTTCTTGTCTAACGATATAAATTGAAGTTGCTCAATACTGATCGACCCATAAGAAATATATTCGGTATCGCCAAACGTGGTTTTTGAGAAAAAAGAGGAATTATCTCTTTCACCCGCTTGACCAAATTGCTCAAAGTTACCATTACCTAATTGGTCAACAAAATCTTCAATCAATAGCGGACTTGTTCGTTTATTCTGGCTAGATGGAACAACATAACCACGAATCAAACCAGTAATAGAAGCTAACATTTGCGTTAAATTTTCAGCTTTTCTTTTATTCGCGTAATGTACATCAAACGCTTGGCTTCTGAACAAATGATGACGAATACAGTTTTGACTGATGTATAACGGTGTTTTTTTGAAATCAATATCGGTTGCTTCTTTTCTGTATTTATAGCCGGTTTCTTCTTTGACTTTACCCGATAAGTTCGTATAACCACGTAATTTGGGTAACGTGTGGTTATCGACGGTTTTACCGCTATCTCCCATTAATGAAGTCGGTCCATTCCAGTTCACAACACCATGTCCTAATGCTGTAATTTTAAAGTCTACACTTTTAATACCGGTTACTTTTTTCATGTTTAATCCTTTTTATGAGTTAAGTTTTTATTTGCAATTGCGCCTATGGCTTGTTTTTCACATACACCATAGTAAATAGCTGAGTTATGCCTTGCGGATTCACCGCCAACGGCAAGTAAATCGTTTGAGGTATAGCTCAGATAAATTGGAAATTCTGGGTCTTTAGCATCATTAAGAAGAATAAAGTCTTTATAGGGTTTTGTTCCGCCCATGATGCTGTGATGTTTCTTCACCATATGAGTGAGTAAGTTATTGGTACTGTCGCCATAACCTTGAATGAGTTCACACGATGCAGTGAAATTATCAACACTTTCCACCTCATCCACAGAAACGGTATAGGCATATTCTTCAATGAATTCTGGAGCGTTTTTATTATCTAAATTACACACGGCCATTTGTACAAATCGACTGTCACCACGTAATGAGTTACTACTTATTTTGGCTCGTTGTGTTTGCTGTTTTTTACGCGAGATCATAGTTTGAGGCTCACTGACTTTAGCCGTGATCAGAGTCGCACTTTTTTTCATTGCAGCAATGGTATCTTGTTCGATAAATGCCATAGAGCTTGATTGGTAAAAGTTTTTGTAAATTTGATAAACATCGGCAATGGTCAATATAACCTTACCACTGTCTGTTTTTTCCATAAGAAACTGGTGCCATGCTTTGGCTGAGAGCAACGAATTTGACGAAGACAAAAATCTTGTTACTGCTCCAGAGCCTTTGTTGTTGTGAACGTTTTCTGGCACAGCAATAGTATAAATGTTGGTGCTATTATTTTTACCAAAACGGTCTAATCGCCCCATCCTTTGTAAGCAATTTTCTGCGGTGGTTATTTCTGAAATCATATAATCACAACTGATATTCAACGACGCCTGAACAATCGGCCCACTACGAAGCACGTCATACATATTATTACCGTCTCGTTTGAAGGCTTCAAACACACTATTAAAGAGCAGTTTTTTATCACTTTTCTTATATTTAGAATGTAATAGAACAGCATTCTCATCGGTTAAATTATGGATAAAGCTCTTTTGTGCTGTGGTTGCTGTATTACTGATAACAAAGGACGCTTTGGTTTGTATTTGATAAAGTGGATTGGTTTCATCCTCTTTAGTTTCGTTATACACCTCAAAATCAAATTGGTATGCCTTTTCGTTAAATGACGGCATTTCAACTACATCGTAAGTCAAATCAAGTCTGAGGATTTTCTCCAGATAAAAATAATTAGGCGTAGCAGATACCAGCAATACGTTAGCGCCGTTTTTCAACTCATTTCTTGAGATAACCAACTCGGCAAACAATATATTGAATGCTGGCATGTTGATGTATTCGTGGTATTCATCAAACACGATGTGAGCGCTAAGGTAATTGAGTAAACGGTCTGCCTTAGTGTGGCTGATAATGCCACTGAGCAGTTGATCAATTGTAGTGATGACGATATCGGCGGTTAATTGATCACCCTCAGGTGTTGGCGTTTCAAAGTTATTAGTGAATTTATATTCGCCCGTAAAAATTTCTACACTAGCATCTTGTAAATATGGATTGTCTGATGCTTTTAACTCGGTAAACATACCTTGGCATATTTGGACTCGTGGACACACCCAGATAATTTGTTGAGTATTTCTTAAACCAGCCCATTCCAAAGCTATTTTGGTTTTTCCGCAACCCGCTGCACCCGCAAGCACTTTTATATTGTCACTGTCTTCTGCCAGTTTCTGAGCTACTAGAGATTGCTTTTGACTGCGTGGGCTATCAGGGAATGCACGAATACAGTCTTGAATATGCGATTCTAGGCTGCTTTCTATTAAAATATTATTAGTAAATTGCTCTTCCACAAATTCATTGAGATTTTGATTTTCAATATAGGATGATAAATCAATAGCCGATAATGATGAAACCCAGCGATCTGCCGTGATTAAACAAGCACGAACTTCGTTATTATTTGCATTGGTTAATATCTTATTTTTATAATCACTTAGGTTTTCTGAAAGCTGGTATTCTTTATACTGTGGTAACGGAGTATGTTCATAATTCACAAGCACTTCGCTATCAAATTCTTGTGCATAAGATTTTTTAAGCAAACTGCTTTCTTCTTTACGATACTTTTGGTCAATCTCACAAACAGCATTTAACATTTCGACAGATTGTTTGGAAAGTAGCAGTAGAGCTTTTTCACCTAAGCTCATTTTTAATTTGTTAAAAATTTTCCCATAAGTATCAAAACCATCTTTTTCTTTTGTTCTAAATGGCTTCGCGTGATGCCAATAAATTGAGTGCTTTATAGTCGCTTTAATTGATGGACTGATTGCTTTTATACCGTCAGATAAACATTGAAAAATAAGTACTGATATTTCGTTATGCCTAGGGTGTTTCTCAAAACTAAACTTAGTATCATCAATATGTTGACCATCTTCTGCTTGGTATGTTCTGTTTTTAGGCTTCGTAACCCAATCCTGAAATGATGGATCTAATTTTCCTATATCGTGCAAACAGCCTGCAATAAATGCTGCATTGGCTTGCTTCTTTTTATCTGGATAAAAATATAGATACAACTGTTCAGCAACAAAACCGACAGCAAACAAATGTTGCTCTAATAATTGTAAATGCGTATTAGCGTATAACACGCCTTTTATCGGTTTTAATTGTTTTACATCCATAAATACCTCTTTTCCCGTTGAATTTACAGGCACAACTCCCTGTTCGTTAAATTTTGACTTTGCACCCACTACCCATAAAAAATGACTACGGCTCCGCGACCGTATCCAGTGGCAACTCACGGCGGTGTTTTTGCTGGCGGTTTGGCGCAGCATTTTTTTGACCGTGAGTAAGCCATCTTCTGTGATCAGGGTTTGCCATGTGTTGTCGCCAATGCGATTAGCAAAAGCATCCAGCACTCGCCTTGTTTTCTTTAAAGCGTTTTTCTCACATTGGCTTATAAAGGTGACCATCATGCTTGTTGATCTCCATTTTGTTCTTTCGGTACTTCAGTAACAGCATGATTTTGAAGGGCGATGTCTTTCACTGTGTCAAACATGAAGTCGAGCGCTTTGTGGTCGGTGAAGGCTTGCAGTATTTGTTGGCGAAACTCTTGTTCTGTAGCATTTTCTTTCGCGCAAATAAACGCCCAAGGTAAAACAAGGGCATCTTTTATTAGGTCAGCAACGTCAAAAATAAGCGCGCCGCGTCTGGTTTTTCCGTGCATTACGGCAAAGCCGTGAGGAATACCCAATACCCATAAACAACTGGCGGCAAGTCCATAAGCGAGATAGTTGCCATGGTTAAGGAAATCGTTGGCTTTGTCTACATTGTTTTTCGAAGAGCCTTGGTGCTGACGTGTGAATTTTTCCGTACTCGTATTATTCGATGCGAATTTATAGAGTGCTTTGGTTAGCTGGGCTTCGGTTAACAATAATTCAGCGTGCTTTGTCGCGCTGTCGGTGCGTGTATGAAAGGTTTGAAACGCGCCCTGCATACTCTTGTCGTCGAACTGGAAACCTTCACTTTTAAGGTCTCTGTCTTTTTGCCATGTTTTTTCAATAAATGCTATTCGTGCTTGTTGAAATAATTTGGCGGCAGCAAGGCGTTTATCGTCGTCAAACCAAAAGCGCATCCAACCCTGTAAATATTCTGTTGGCCGGTATTCGCTTTGTGGCGTCATCCATTCAATGGGTTGCTCTACGCCATTTGCCATGTAAAGCGGTGTACCACCTCCGCCGCTAAAACCCACTAATACACCTGCTTGCGATAACATACGCATAGCAGCTTGCGTTATGGATGTACCTGTTCCAAGCAATATGACGGTGGTGTTAGCAATGGGAATGTTGTAGTAAAGGTTCTCTTTCTTTTGTTCTGTGAGGAACAATACTCGCCCATCCTTTTGCATAACTCGGCAGTATTCTAGGTAATACATATTGGCTCGTTTGGAGTGCAATATGGTTTTCATGTCTGATGGTGAGAACTGTTCCATTACTATTCCTATTCCTTAAATCCGTTTTAACCGAGCTAGCTCACTGTGCCGCGGTTCTTCTTGTCCGACAATACTGTCATTTTTCACAGGTAAAGAAATTTGACAGGTTATGCCCTGAATCACGGTAAAAGTGGTTATATCAGTCGTACATCCACTTTTTTATGTCGCTATAATTAACACACACCAGCTGTTGAGCTTGTGGGTTGGCTTCGAGCATTTTGGTTTTAATCTGTAAATCATCGAGTGTGTACTTCACGAGACAGCCACGAGTCACTATATGTAGCTGGCCATTTGTCATGCCGTAATCGTTTTCTAGCACGCGTTTTTGTTTGTCATTCAGGCGTGAATCTGGCGCTAGGATCAAGGTGACTTGGGTATTCCAGTCGTCGTCTTGCTCTTGTGTAAATCCGCTAATGCCTCCGTCGTAGTCTATGTTTTGAAAGCGGCTTAAGACGAAGTCGAGATAACGTTGTCGTAATGCGCAATACGCTCTGACATGCCAGCGGTTCGCTGTTTTCACAAAAGAATGGGGGTACAGCAAGCGGCCTTGTGGGTCGCTGCTGGAAACGGACAGGTATTCACAATCTACGGCGGTTTTTTCTTTTACCGCTTTGAGTAAAGGCCGCATTACAAGAGGCGAAACAAATCGTGGTAACGGTGCAATACGATGCTGCGTGCGCTTAGCAGGCTCTTCAGGAAAAGTAGGGATATTGCCAAAATGCAGCCATGAGAAGTATTCGTCTAAGGTCTGATCAATATAATGAGGCACAAAGTCCTCAGTTATCTGATACGACTTGAGAGTAGTGTCGTACACGAGCGCTTGGGGAAACGCTTCTTGATACTGCTTAAGCAGGTGGCTCACGCTTTGTCGCGTTAGCCCTAATGCGTTCATGAGTGGTTTGGTGTTTATTTGCCCTTCCCAAAAAGCGATCAGTTCAAGCATCCAATAGCGCTGCACAACTTCCATATACGTTATTCCATTCCAAGTGATTCGTTGGCTTAAATGATTCGATAGTTCAGATTACTCGTTTCCCGTACGCTGTGGCTTTTACGCCCAGCTGTCTTTTGCTTTATGACTTTTTTACTGACGTTTTTTACTGACTATTTTTCAATGGCCATTAAGAGCAGTTTATTCCGAATAAGAATGCCCTTTTATTTGGTAAGGGCTTTAATCAAGTTCATCGATATTCAACCCAAATTAACGAAATTGCAATTCTTGGCATTAAAAACTTAGTCGCTTGTGCGTGGGTCGCTATTTTCTACTGGTAAAGCATCTGATTAATTTATCGACAATTTAAAGTTGACGTTTACGTTAACTTACCCTAGTCTGAAAATAATTCCATTAATGAGTCACACCATGACAGATAAAAAAGTGAGCTATTCAATCAGCGAGTTAGCCAGTGAGTTTGACGTGACGACTCGCAGTATTCGCTTTTATGAGGATCAAGGATTGCTCCAGCCTATTCGTCGGGGTCAGACGCGCGTTTACAGCCGTCAAGACCGGGTTCGTATGAAGCTTATTTTACGTGGCAAGCGTCTTGGGTTTTCCCTTGCAGAGATCAGGGAGTTATTTTCCCTTTGGGATGAAACGCTGACGGGGAGCGAGAAACAGCTCAATCTATTGCTGGAAATCATTCATCAAAAACGCAGCGAACTGGAGCAACAGTTAAAAGACATTACGATGATACAACTGGAATTAGACAATGCGGAAACGAGGTGTTCTAACGCATTAGCAGAACTAAACACACAAAAACAACAAGCCCGCTAAGCCTTTAAAAAGTACAGCTGGCAATAAACATAGGTATAAGACAATGATTTCACAATATACCGGCCTCAACTTTGGCCTAGGCGAAACGCTCGATATGCTACGCGATCAAGTCAATGGTTTTGCGGCTCAAGAGATAGCGCCACGCGCTGAGCAGATCGACCATGACAATCTATTTCCGGCGGATTTATGGCGTAAATTCGGCGATATGGGCTTGCTCGGTATCACGGTGAAAGAGGAGTACGGTGGTGTCGATATGGGCTACCTTGCGCATGTTATTGCGATGGAAGAAATCAGTCGTGCCTCTGCGTCAGTGGGTCTTTCCTACGGCGCTCATTCTAATCTTTGTATTAACCAGATTCATCGCAATGGCAGTGAAGAGCAAAAGCATAAGTACTTACCAAAATTGATCAGCGGAGAGCACATTGGTGCGCTTGCTATGTCTGAGCCTAACGCTGGTTCTGATGTGGTATCGATGAAGTTACACGCTCGCGACAATGGCGACCATTATCTGCTCAACGGTACGAAAATGTGGATCACTAATGGTCCCGATGCTCACACTTATGTGATCTATGCGAAAACCGACCAAAAAGCAGGCTCGCGCGGTATTACTGCGTTTATCGTCGAGCGAGATTTTGCGGGGTTCTCTCGTCATCAAAAGCTAGACAAGCTTGGTATGCGTGGCTCGAACACGTGCGAGCTAGTATTCGAAGACTGTCCTGTACCAAAAGAAAACATTATTGGTGAGCTAAACGGCGGGGTTAAGGTGCTCATGAGCGGTCTGGATTACGAGCGTCTGGTTTTGTCAGGGGGTCCATTGGGTATTATGCAAGCGGCTATGGATATCGTCGTGCCTTATATTCGTGATCGTCAGCAGTTTGGTAAAGCCATTGGTGAATTTGAACTGGTGCAAGGGAAAATTGCGGACATGTACACGGTAATGAATGCCTCCCGCTCCTACCTTTATGCCGTCTGTCAGGCGGCCATGCGCGGCGAAGTCAGTCGCAAGGATTGTGCTGGCGTTATCCTTTACTCCGCAGAAAATGCCACAAAACTCGCTTTAGATGCGATTCAATTGCTCGGTGGTAATGGCTATATCAATGAATTTCCTACTGGTCGCTTGTTGCGTGATGCCAAACTTTACGAAATTGGCGCGGGCACATCAGAAATTCGCCGTATGTTAATCGGTCGAGAATTGTTCCTGAATAACTGAGTTCGAGACGAACGGAACAAGCCTATCGTCTGACTCACTGTCTGAAGAAAAAAGAATAAGAACAATATCAGGAGAAAGTTATGCCGGTTCTTCATACCAAGATCAATACGCGCAGCGATGAGTTTTGTCGTAATGAGGCGGCCATGCGTGAAGCGGTTGCGGACCTTCACGACAAGGTCGCTACTATTGCACTCGGCGGTGGCAATGACTATCAACAGCGCCATTTGTCGTTAGGAAAGTTGCTTCCGCGAGAGCGCATTAATGTTTTGCTCGATGAAGGCTCCCCTTTTCTTGAGCTGTCGCAATTAGCCGCCTATAAAGTGTACAACGATGACATTCCTGCCGCTGGCATCATTTCAGGTATTGGGCGCATTAATGGCGTCGAATGTATGGTGATTGCAAATGATGCGACGGTAAAAGGTGGCAGCTATTTTCCCTTGACCGTCAAAAAACATTTACGCGCTCAGGAGATTGCCGAACGCAACCATTTGCCGTGTATTTATTTGGTTGATTCTGGTGGCGCTAACTTGCCACAACAGGATGACGTTTTTCCAGATCGTGACCATTTCGGGCGCATCTTCTTCAATCAAGCACGCATGTCTGCCAAAGGCATCCCTCAAATCGCGGTTGTCATGGGGTTATGTACCGCTGGCGGGGCTTATGTACCGGCCATGGCGGATGAATCCATCATAGTACGAAATCAAGGCACTATTTTTCTCGCTGGCCCACCTCTCGTTCAAGCCGCTACTGGCGAAGTCGTCTCGGCCGAAGACCTTGGTGGCGCCGATGTACATTGTCGCGTATCTGGGGTGGCGGATCACTATGCTGAAAACGACACTCATGCATTGCAGATTGCCCGCCTTTGTGTGGCTAATCTTAACCGCAAAAAAACAGTGGCGGTCGAACAAAAAGTACCAAGCCCTCCACTCTATTCACCAGAAGAACTGGGCGGCATTGTCGGTACTGATCTCAAGAAACCTTATGACGCTCGCGAGATAATCTCTCGTCTTGTTGATGGTTCTGAGTTCGACGAGTTTAAAAAACTGTATGGCACGACTTTGGTAACTGGCTTCGCGCACATATACGGCTATCCGGTGGGGATTCTTGCGAACAACGGCATCTTATTCAGTGACTCTGCTCAAAAAGGCGCTCATTTTATCGAGTTGTGCTGCCAGCGTAATATTCCATTGCTGTTTTTGCAGAATATTACGGGCTTTATGGTCGGTCAAAAAACCGAAGCAGAAGGGATCGCGAAACATGGCGCCAAGATGGTCAACGCCGTTGCCTGTGCGAATGTTCCCAAATTAACCGTGCTGGTCGGTGGTTCTTTTGGCGCGGGTAACTACGGCATGTGTGGTCGTGCCTATAGTCCTAATTTTCTCTGGATGTGGCCAAACGCGCGCATTTCAGTCATGGGTGGCGAACAAGCGGCTGGGGTCATGGCAACGGTGCGTCGTAATAACTTTGATCGACGTGGTCAACATTGGTCTGCGGAAGAAGAAGCAGAATTCAAGCGCCCTATTGTCGAAACCTATGAGCATCAGGGACACCCTTATTATGCGTCGGCACGACTATGGGACGATGGCGTCATTGACCCCGCTCAGACACGAGAAGTGGTCGCCATGGGGTTATCCGCTGCACTCAACGCACCGCAGGACGAAACGCGCTTCGGCGTGTTCCGCATGTAAAGAGGCCTTCACATGACAAAGCAGTATGTAGAACTAAGCCTAGACGCGAAAGGTGTCGCTTGGCTGACGCTTAACCGCCCTGAGGTACACAACGCTTTCGACGATATTATGATCGAGCAGTTGATAACCGCATTAGAAGAGACTGACCGAAATACTAACGTGCGTGCTTTGGTATTACGCGCTCACGGCAAGAATTTTTCGGCGGGCGCAGACCTAGCTTGGATGAAACGGATGGCGAACCATAGTCGCCAGAAAAACCTAGACGATGCCAGCCGCTTGGCCTTATTAATGGAACGTTTGAACCATTATTCTAAGCCAACCATGGCGCTCATTAAAGGCGCTGTCTATGGCGGTGCCGTTGGGCTAGCCGCTTGTTGTGATCTGGTTATTGCCACACGAGACTCGAAGTTTTGTCTATCTGAAGTACGTATCGGTCTCATCCCTGCGGTCATTAGCCCGTATGTGATTCGAGCAATCGGCGAACGCCAAGCCAGACGCTATTTTATGACCGCGGAAGCGTTTAATGCGGTAACGGCTCAGCAATTTGGTTTGGTTCATGAATTAGCCGAGGACGATGTCGAATTGGACAGTTTGTGTCATCAATTACTGAAGCCATTTTATCGGAACAGCCCACAAGCGGTCAGTGCGGCAAAATCGCTCATTCACGCCGTGAGTCAACAGCCAATTGATCAGGCGTTAATCCGCGACACCGCGACACGAATTGCTGATATTCGAGTGAGCGATGAGGGTCAAGAAGGTTTAAATGCTTTTTTGAGCAAACGCCAGCCAACGTGGATCGAGGAGTAATCGCATGTTTAGTAAAATATTAATAGCAAACCGAGGTGAGATTGCCTGTCGGGTTATTAAAACAGCGCACCGTCTTGGCATTAAGTGTGTCGCGGTTTACTCAGAAGCAGACCGTTTTGCGCGTCATGTGACCATGGCAGACGAGGCTTTTCTTCTGGGGCCTGCGCCAAGCAGCGAAAGCTACTTACGCGCAGATCGTATTATTGAAATAGCCAAAACATCTGGCACTCAAGCGATTCACCCTGGTTATGGTTTCTTATCCGAGAACACTGATTTTGCGGCGTCCTGTGAACAAAATGGCATTGTTTTCATTGGTCCACCAGCCAACGCCATTGCGAAAATGGGATCAAAATCTGCGGCCAAAACCATCATGGAAGCTGCCGGTGTGCCATTGGTTCCCGGTTATCACGCTGACGATCAATCCCCTGCTCGGCTCAAACAAGAAGCCGAAAAATGCGGCTTTCCTTTATTACTGAAAGCGGTCGCTGGCGGTGGCGGTAAAGGGATGCGGGTGGTCAATTCACTGACCGAATTCGATGAAGCACTGAGCTCTGCGTGCCGTGAAGCAAAAAATGCCTTCGGTAATTCAGATATGCTCATCGAGAAGTATTTGACTCAGCCGCGTCATGTTGAGATTCAGGTGTTTTGTGATCAACAAGGCAACGGTGTGTATTTGGCTGAACGCGATTGTTCTGTGCAACGCCGCCACCAAAAAGTCATTGAAGAAGCGCCCGCGCCTAATTTAACCGATACGACGCGACGTGCTATGGGCGAAGCCGCTGTACAGGCCGCTCAAGCCATTGAATATGTTGGCGCTGGCACTGTGGAATTTCTTTATGATGTAGACGAGTCTTTCTATTTTATGGAGATGAACACTCGCCTACAAGTCGAGCATCCGGTGACAGAAATGATCACTGGTTTGGATCTGGTCGAATGGCAACTGCGCGTTGCTAACGCTGAGCCACTGCCTCTTATGCAAGCGCAAATACAGATTCGCGGCCACGCCTTAGAAGCGCGTATTTATGCTGAAGATCCTAATCAAGACTTTTTACCTGCAACGGGCACTTTACACTATCTTCGTACTCCCGACGAAAGCGCTCATGTTCGCGTTGACACTGGGGTAACCGAGGGGGATGAGGTGAGCGTTTATTACGACCCTATGATCGCAAAATTGATCGTCTGGGACGAAGATCGCGACACTGCCATTAATCGACTTGTGCAAGCGTTAGAACATTACCGCATCGGTGGCCTAAAAACGAACACCCGCTTTTTACATCGGCTCGCGGATTCGGAACCGTTCCGTCAGGCGCAACTCGATACTGGCTTTATTGAACGCCATCACGAGAGTCTCTTCGCGCCAAGCCAATTAGATCCCTCTTTGTGTTTAGTCAGTGCCTGCGCTTGGTTTCTTGAGCAAACAAAACATGGCAATCGCATTAATGGCGATGAGCACTCTCCTTTCTCAGCCCAAAACAGCTGGCGTTTGAACGCTAAGCATATTCGTTCAATGACGCTAATGGTTGGTGATATTTATCATTTACTTAGCATCCAAGAACAAAAAGATGAATACGATATTACCTTAGACAAGGTGACTTATCGTGTTCATGCGACACAACAGCAAGACAGCTTGAAACTGGTTATTGATGGTCATAATCTGACACTGCACGGTTATGCAAATGGTGATGATTTAACCCTGTTTCATGAGGGCGAACCCTTCCAGTGTTGTCAATATCGTAAGACTTTCATTGAAACCGAACAGGCAGGCTCTGGATCGCTCGCGGCGCCAATGAATGGGGTTGTTGTCGCGGTTATGGTCGAAAAAGGTCAAGCCGTCGAAGCAGGTCAAACGCTGGTCATCATGGAGGCAATGAAAATGGAACACAGCATTCACGCTTCATCTGATGGTGTTGTCAGTGACATATTCTTTCGTGATGGTGAGCTGGTAAAAGAAGGCGATGCTCTGATCGCATTGCAGTGTGAAGAAAAGGAGACAAGCGTATGACGTTTCCTACGCACGTTCGATTGGTCGATGTGAGTCCTCGTGACGGTTTACAAAATGAATCTGGCCCTGTGATTGCCACCGCTATCAAGGTGGAGTTGATTGAGCGCTTGGCAGCCTGCGGTTTGAAGCACATTGAAGCGGCCAGTTTTGTCTCCCCTAAGTGGGTGCCTCAAATGGCGGATGGCAGTAAAGTGATGGCTGGCATTCATCGTCAACAAGGCGTTACCTACAGCGCTCTCACCCCAAATATGAAGGGGTTTGAAGCGGCATTGGCCGCAGGGGTTTCTGAAGTAGCGGTGTTTACGGCCGCGTCTGACGCTTTCGTGCAAAAGAATATTAATTGTTCGATTCAAGAAAGTATCCAGCGTTTTATACCCTTGATCGAAAAAGCAAAGCAACACGGCATCCCCGTACGAGGTTATGTTTCGACGGCCCTTGGCTGCCCTTATGCTGGTGAAATTTCACCGGCTCAAGTCGCGGCCGTTAGTCGTGATTTGTATCAGCTGGGTTGTTACGAGATTTCACTGGGCGATACGATAGGCGTTGGCACTCCGTTAAAAGCGAAACGCATGTTGGAAGCCGTTGCCCGCGAGATCCCCATGAACGCACTTGCTGCGCATTTTCACGATACTTACGGACAAGCTTTAGCCAACCTTTATGCGGTACTTGAAGAAGGTATTTCCGTTGTCGACACCTCAGTCGCTGGCCTAGGCGGCTGCCCTTATGCTCAAGGAGCTTCGGGCAATGTGGCCACTGAAGATGTGCTTTATCTGCTAGAGGGATTAGACATAGAGACCGGCGTCAATTTACACAAGCTTGTCGAGACAAGCGACTGGATCTGCACACAATTAGGACGCCAAAATAGCGCCCGCGTAACACAAGCCATGAGGCATGAAATCACCAAGCCTACAACGCTAGACTTAGACAATCGTCATAATGGAGGGAATATATGAGCACTCAATCACACTCTATTCGAAATCCTTGGTCGCTCATGAGAAGTAAGAAGACCCCATTCAATACCGAATAACGCATTCTGACACGCTGAAAAGATGACATCCAGACCGAGACAACAACAAAAATAAACGACTCATTAGGATTAAATGAATGAACAATCTCTTAAGAGCAAACCCAAGTTACGCTAGCGGTGCCAGTAATACTCCACTCATTGGTATGACGATTGGCGACAAGTTCGACCAAATCGCAGACCGTTATCCAGATAACGATGCATTAATTTCGCGCCATCAATCGATCCGCTGGAGCTATGCTCAGTTAAAGTCAAAAGTAGATAGTACGGCCCGAGCCATGCTAGCGATCGGCGTGCGTCGCGGTGATCGTGTTGGTATCTGGTCTCCTAATAATGCTCAATGGCTACTCACCCAATTGGCTACCGCTAAAATTGGTGCCATTTTGGTGAATATTAATCCCGCCTATCGTTTGCATGAACTGGAATATACCCTCAACCATTCTGAAGCCCGCTTTTTGGTGACGGCGCAAAACTTCAAAAGCTCTAATTACACTGAAATGCTGCAAAAACTGGCGCCGGAGCTGGCCGAGTGCGAAAACGGCAAACTGAAATCTGAGACGCTGCCTCACTTACAAGGGATCATTAATCTATCGGATACCGTCTATGAAGGCATGTGGCGCTGGTCAGATTTTATCGAACAAGCTGACAAGATAAACGCTGAACAGCTTGCCAGCGCACAGCACGAATTGCAGTTCGATGATCCTATTAATATCCAGTACACATCTGGTACGACAGGGTTTCCAAAAGGGGCGACGCTCTCTCATCACAATATTCTTAACAATGGCTTCTTTGTCACTGAAAGCATTGGTTTAACACACAAAGATCGCCTCATTATTCCTGTTCCACTTTATCACTGCTTTGGCATGGTGATGGGCAACCTTGGCTGCCTTTCCCATGGCGCTACGATAATTTACTCAAGCGAGGGCTTTGAACCTGAGACGGTTTTGAAAACAGTCGAAGAAGAACGCGCGACGGCTCTTTTTGGTGTGCCTACCATGTTCATTGCTGAACTGGAGCACCCTAATTTTGAACAGTACGATTTAACCAGTTTACGTACCGGCATTATGGCGGGCTCTATTTGCCCAGCTGAGGTGATGAAAGCCGTAAATGCCAAGATGAATATAACAGATGTGCAAATTGCTTATGGCATGACGGAAACCAGCCCGGTGTCGCTGCAAACCGCGAGTAATGATCCTTTCGATAAACGCGTTACCACCGTAGGGCGAACACAACCTCATATTGAATCTAAGATTGTAGATCCCTCCTCCACCTACGTGTTACCTCGCGGCGAGATTGGCGAGCTGTGTACGCGTGGCTACAGTTTAATGCTGAAGTATTGGAATAACGAGAAGGCGACTCACTCATCCATTGATGAATCAGGATGGATGCACACTGGCGACTTAGCCATGATGGACGACGAGGGCTATGTTCAAATCGTTGGCCGCATCAAAGACATGGTGATTCGCGGGGGTGAAAACATCTACCCAAAAGAGATTGAAGAATACTTGTATACCCATCATGCCATCTCCGATGTGCAGGTGACGGGCGTTCCTGACAATAAATTCGGTGAAGAGCTGGTTGCTTGGATTAAATTAAAACCCAACGCAGAAAATATCAGCGCTGAGACCTTATGTGAATTCTGCAAAGGCCAGATCTCACATTTTAAAATCCCACGCTATTTTAAGTTTGTCGATGAGTTTCCTATGACGGTTACGGGCAAAATTCAGAAATTTAAGATGCGTCAGATTTCCATTGAAGAACTGGGCTTGGACACCAAAAAAGACACGCCTTGATCATCCATTAACACAGACAATACAGACGACACGCCACTCTTGGTGGCGTGATCGTTTCTACCTTGATAAGCATCGTTAATTTGATCAATCCAAACGACTAGCAAATAACACCACTGGCACGAACGCTGCCTGATCTGCATTTGGGCCAATGCTACTCGCCAAAATAATAAGGATGTCCTATGAATACCATCGCGTTTCAAGATCATTACCCAGAAGAGTTAAGCCACTGCTATGGCTGCGGTAAAAACAATCCTGACGGCCACCAATTAAAAAGTTACTGGCAACACATTGACGAAGCAAACTTAAACGCCAGTACCACTATTGCGCATTGCATTCCTGATATGAAATACACGGCTATTCCTGGCTTCGTTTATGGCGGAATGCTGGCATCCTTAATCGATTGCCATGGCACAGGAAGCGCTTCGGGCATGGCTTATCTTGCTCAGAACCGTGAAATCGGCAGCCTACCGCCAATGCGCTTTGTTACCGGTGCGTTAAATGTGAATTATTTGGCACCAACACCTCAAGGCGTCGAGCTCACTCTCATTGGTCGCTTCAGTGAAGTCAAAGAGCGCAAAATCATCGTAGAAATAACGCTATCAGCCAATGATATAGTCTGCGTAAAAGGACAGGTTATTGCCGTGCTTATGCCAGACAGCATGACTCCAAAAGCTTAATAAGTGTGTAGAAAGGGAGTGTCTTAACTAAAAAAAACCGGCTACTCATAACAATTTGAGTAACCGGTTTTACCTGAATTTAGATGTAATCAAAAAGCGATTGATTAATTCAAATCTTTCGCATCTTCTGCTTTGATTTCAGCTTCTGCTTTATTCGCAGCATTATTTAACTGGTTATACCATTCGTCACCGTTCTTAACATTTTTCTCGAACCAAGCGTAAACAGGTTTCGCGGCGTCTTTAAACTGCGCTTTTTCCTCTGGTGTAGGCACATAAAGTTTTCCACCAGCCTTCGCAAAGTCTTTGTAAGCTTGGATAGACTTACGCTTAGGCGAAGCAAAAGTAGCTTGTTGTAACGCAACAAAACCATCAACCATGACTTTACGTAGATCCTTCGGCATTTTCTCAAAAACATCATTGTTCATAAACCAAAGTGCAGACATGTAAGCATGGCCATCTAGCGTCAAATACTTAAGACCTGCATCGGTAAATTTCATTCCCATGATGTCGGTAATACCATTTTTAGAACCATCCACTACACCTGTTTGAAAAGACGTAAATAGATCACCCCAAGGGATCGGCGTAGGGCTTGCTCCCATTGCTCGTACAAGCTGTTGTGGTAAATCCGCGACTATCGTACGAATTTTCATGCCTTTTAAATCAGCCGGTGTTTTGACGGTATGTTTGGTATTTGCAAAGTTACGCCAGCCACCTGTATTCCCGATTGTCATCAGGCGCACAGAGTTACCGGAATCCTTCAAGATTTGTTTACGCAGCACGCGCGGGAAGTCACCTTCTAATACTTTTTCAGCAACTCGGTCATTTGGTAAAATATAGGGCAAATCCAATACTTGAAGATAAGGGAACATTGAGGCAGCACCACCTGAAGTGGATATATACACATCTATTGACCCAGCTTCTAGCGTTTCAAGACACTCAACACCATTGCCACACAACTGTGTGCCCATGTAGATATCAACCCCAATTTTTCCGTTTGAATGCGACTCAACGTAGTCTTTAAAGACCACTAATCCGTCGTAATCCTCATCGGTTTCATTCGAATTGGCGACTGCCCTTAGGTTAAATTCAGCAGCGTGCGCTTGCCCAATACAACCAAGCAAGACACTTGTTCCGATTAAGGCGGCTGCAACAACATTATTTATTTTTGTTTTAGTGAACACAGGTAAGTCCTCTTTATTGTTTGCTTTGCTTTGCTTATTAAAATTTATCCAGCGACTAAGCCAAGCAATCTTGGCAGCGTCATGGATATGGATGGAATAAAGGTTATTAAGAATATAATGGCGACCTCAACAGCCAAAAATGGAAGAATCGCACGTGAAATAGTTTCTACTTTTTCACCAGAGACACTAGAGGCGACGAACAGCACAAGCCCCATCGGCGGCGTTGCTAATCCAACCGTCAAGTTGACACTCATGATGATGGCAAAATGGATAGGATCCACGCCCAAGTTAACGAATATTGGACCCAGAATTGGCCCTAAAATAATAATCGCTGGGCCTGCGTCTAAAAACATGCCGACAACAAACAAAAGGATGTTAATAAGAAACAATAACATCAATGGGTTGTCGCTCATGGTTAGTACCCAATTTGCCAAAATTTCAGCACTATGGGACAAACTAACCACTGTCTTAAACGCTATGGCTGAGCCAACTAACAGCAATACTACCGCAGAAGATTGAGCACCCTTGATAAAAATGCCTGGTAAATCTTTTAGCGTAATCGTTTTCATTACCCAAACGCTAATAACCAAAGCATAAAGTGCCGCAATCGCAGACGCTTCAGTTGGCGTAAACAAGCCGCCAATAATGCCTCCAAGAATAATGACTGGCGCCATCAATGGAAAAATAGCTTTTCGTGTTGCTGTGCCACGTTCTGGCCAGCTAGCTTTTGGACCTGCGATGGGGAAATCGTACTTTTTGGCCATTAGAGCAACCATTGCCATCAGCGCAAGGCCAATCAAAATGCCTGGCACAATGCCTGCTGCAAATAACGAGGCAACCGACAATTGCATGGTATAAGCATAAATAATCATGATGCCGGATGGCGGAATAATAGGCCCTATGACAGAAGAGGCAGCGGTAATGGCAGCGGCAAATTTACGCGAATAACCATTTTTTTCCATGGCAGGAATCATCATAGAACCGATTGCTGACGTATCTGCAACGGCCGATCCCGATAACCCTGCAAACAGCATGCTCGACATAATGTTTACATGAGCCAATCCACCACGAACGTGCCCGATAAAGGATTGAGAAAATTGCACAAGATTATAAGTAATCCCCCCTCTATTCATTAGCTCACCAGCCAACATAAAGAAAGGAATAGCCATGAGCGGAAAGGAATCCATACCATTATAAATATTGCGGAACAATAACGATAAATCACGCTCCATCCCTGTTGAAAACAGCATAATCCCGGGGGCTGCTAGCATGGCGAAGAAAACCGGCATCCCAACTAGCAAAAACACTAAAAATAAAGGTAAAAACAGGGCTAACATAATGAGTCTCTCTTTTTTATTTTTGTAATTAACACTCGGTTATTAACGCTATTCTGCATTAACAGCGGCGCTGGATGAGAAGTGCAATTCAAAATATTTCCGATGCCCTATCAAACACCCAAACTCCCTAAGACACAGTTCTACATTAGCTAACAACATGGTAATAAAACACACCGGCATCGCTAGGTAGATCCAAGCACGAGAAATCGGCATAGAAGCGGCTCTTGCTCTAAATCCATTCTCGAAAAAATCGACACCTAAGAAACTCAGCTTTACTAATACAATGCCCGATACGATAAACAGCAGCAGTTTAAGTAGACTAGACGCTTTTTCTGGCAATGCTTGAGCGAGCATGTCGATTGCCACAAAAGACCCTTTACGATAAGCCTCACCAGCCACCATAGCGGTCATCCAAATCATTAACCCTCGAGCGGCCTCTTCCGGCCAAGGTAAGGCATTATTTAAAACATAGCGGCAGAAAACCTGTAACAGTATGCTGCTGATCATTGCCGCTACTAAAACCCAAGCAACTTGCCTTCCAATTTTATTTATCAACTCATTTATACGAGCTAAATAAGTGACTAGTATTTTTAGAATTATCATAGTTCACTCTCTTTTGAATACCATCTTTTACAATGACTAAGCGACTTCTTGACCTGCTGCGGCCGTCCACAATTCAAACCATGTTTCTCGGTCAATATTAATCGACGAAACCTGCTCAAGTGCTTTTATTCGGTCAATATTATTGGTGCCAACCACAGGAATAATATTGGCAGGATGCGCCAGAAGCCACGCTAAGGCGATCTGATCAGGAGTACAATTTTGCATGTCTGCCATGCGAGCAAAAATTGGAGCAAGACGAGCTGTTTCAGGAGACTGAGCAAACAAAGCGCCGCCAGCAAGAGGTGACCAAGCCATTGGTGTCATACCATCTATCTGCATGGCAGAGAGGTTACCATTGGTAAATTCGTCACGCTGTAACAGACTCATTTCAACTTGATTGACAACCAAACGATGCTTCATTTGAGATTGCAGTAAGCGCCAGTCCCAGACGGAAAAGTTGGACACACCGATCGCACGAACCTTGCCGCTGTCTATTAATGAATCTAGGGCTTTTGCTGTTTCAGCTGCGTCCATAAAAGGATCTGGACGATGAATTAAGAATAAATCTAAATAGTCTGTATGTAGGTTTTTCAGGCTTTGCTCAACGCTCTTTTGAATATATTGAGCACTGGTGTCGTAGTATTTAACGCGGCGATCTGAAAATTTGTCAGACATAAGCGCGATGTCGCACTTAGAAATGATTTCCATGCGAGTTCTAAGTGAAGGGTCAGTGGCTAGAACCTGACCAAAAAGTTTCTCGCATTCATAGTCACCATAAATGTCTGCGTGGTCAAACGTGGTAATTCCCTGATCAAGGCAAGCATCCACTTTTTCCCTGACATGAGCATGAGACACATCAGATGCATCGGCCAATCGCCATACACCATAAACTAAACGACTGAGTTGCAGATCAGATTGACCAACTGACACTTTGTTCATTAATTTGTACTCCAGACTATCGAGCTAAGTAATCAGATTCGACTTAAGTCACCCTGATTAATTTATTTTTGTTATTGTGCCCACCGGAAGCCCGTTCATTTTTAGCGAATCTCAGGTGGTTGTATATTTACCCTATCAGTGTATTCTTTTGATGTAAATCAATAGTGAATGAATTAGTTTAAAAAAAGTGTTTTACTGAGGCTCTAGGATTTTTTGAGTACGACACAACGTACAAAGCGTTAACGACGAGAGATTATTATTTTCAGCCACATTGGATGAGTAAGTGAAAAATAAAAATACGACTAAGCAACTGCCAATCTACATTCAAGTCAGTGAACTTTTACATCGAGAAATTGCAGCAGGTCATTGGCTACCCGGAGACAAGTTACCCATTGAAGCTGAATTGGCGACCAAATTAGGGGTGGCGATAGGAACGCTGCGAAAATCACTGGCTAAATTGGAAGAAGATGGACTATTAGAACGACGCCAAGGGTCTGGAAACTATGTGAAACGCGCACCAGACGGTCAAGCGATCTACCAATTTTTTCACCTTGAACTGCTCGATGGCGGTGGTATTCCTACCGCTAACACGCTTTGCGTTAAAGCCGACGACAATGATTATGTTGCGAAACAGCTGTTGATCGCCCCAGATGAGGAAAACAAACTGTGGTGCATAAAACGTGTTCGGTACTTGAATCGGCAATTAGTCGCAATGGAACAAATTTGGTTCCGACACTCTCATGCTAAATCATTAAAAATCTCCGACCTTCATGAATCCTTGTACCTCCATTACAGAGAAAACTTTTCGTTCTGGATAAGTCGTGTGGAAGATGAGATCGATTGCATTTGCCCTCCAGATTGGGTGACACAAGGATTAGGTCTTGACGCTAAGATTGTGTTACCTCGGGTGCAACGCAGAAGCTGGTCAAATGAAGGTAAGATTGAAGAATTCTCACTGACTTGGTATCACCCTGAAAGAGCCAGATATATTGCACGCTGGCGTTAACTATATAAATAAAAATAAGAGGTTAGAACAATGGTTAAATCTGTAAGATATGGCATGCTCGGCTGTGGAATGATGGGGCAAGAACATTTGCGCAATCTAGCTCTAATTGATGGAGCTCAGGTTGTTGCTATCATAGAACCCGATAAGACAATGCAAAGTCGCTGTTCCGAATTGGTTCCTAATGCGCAGTTCTTTGACTCCCTTGATGAGATGCTAAATGCTGACCTAGCACTGCAAGCCATCGTTATTACCACTCCAAACTATCAACACGCAGACCAATTACTTGAGCTATTTGAAAAAACTGACTTGCCAATCCTTGTAGAAAAACCTGTTGTTAGTAATTTGGCACAAGTTGCTAAAATCAAAGCCGCCGCGGCGAAACATCCAGCCCCAGTTTGGGTCGCCATGGAATATCGCTATATGCCCCCCGTCAATCAATTCCGCAAACAGATATTGGACGGCGATGTTGGTGACATGAAAATGCTAAGCATCCGTGAACACCGCTTCCCTTTCCTTGAAAAAGTAAATGATTGGAACCGCTTCAATGTAAAATCAGGCGGCACTTTAGTTGAAAAATGCTGTCACTTTTTCGATCTTATGCGCTTATTAACTGGCTCTGAAGTGAAACGCGTTTACGCTTCTACTGGACAAGATTGCAACCATTTAGATGAAAAATACGATGGAGAAACTCCAGATATTATTGACAATGCCTTTGTGGTTGTAGATTTCGAAAGTGGCCAACGAGCGTCGTTGGATCTGAATATGTTCGCTGAAGGATCTCGCTATCAAGAAGAAATTTGCGCCATTGGCCCTAAAGCAAAATTAGAATGCTTTGTGCCTGGCCCTGGACGCTTTTGGCCCACACAAACACTAGGAGATGCTCCTATCCCTAAAGTCGTGTTAAGCCCTAGGCAGCCAAAAGGTCCAATTGAAGCAGATATCCCCGTTGATGGTACATTACTCGCCGCAGGTGACCATAATGGCTCTACTTTTTATCAGCACTTGGGCTTCTACAAAGCCATTACAGAAAATGCCCCTGTCGATGTTTCTATTGAAGATGGTCTACGAGCCGTAGTGATTGGCTTAGCCGCACAACAATCAGCCAAAACTGGCTTATCCGTCACCCTTACTGACAATGGCTTCTCGTATTTAACGGAAGAATAAACTCCTTTTAAATCAATAGTTAGAATGAATTATGCGTTTCCACAACATAAATTCATTCACTATTGATTTACTTTTTAGATAATTACACTTAGAGTAAATAAAGAATTCATTCACAATTGATTCACTTGTGATTCTTTATCCGATCAAACAAAAACAAAATTAGCGGGAGTCATTATGAGCGTGGTAATTTCTAAATTAAAAGAACAGAAGCAAGTGAATGGTCTCGATTTTCCATTACTTATCACACCATCAAATACTGATGTTCAAGAAAATAAGCAGACATTTCTTAACTGGGTTGCAGACAACAAAGAAGCATTGCATGAATTACTCATTAAGCATGGCGCCGTGCTTTTTAGAGGCTTTCCTGTTGGTTCTTCTCATGAGTTTGAAACGATGTTAGATCAAACAAACTACAAGAACATGCCTTATATAGGTGGCGCTGCTCCGCGTGAGCAAGTCACCGCGTCGCGCATTGTGACAGCGAACGAATCTCCGGCCTCTGAAACGATCCCATTTCACCATGAAATGGCCCAAGTACCCACACCTCCAGGTTATATTTTCTTTTATTGCGAGAAATCAGCGACTAAAGGCGGAGCCACATCCCTCCTTCACTCTGGTGAAATATGCAAGACGTTCTTTGAACTTGATCCTAAGTTCGCTGAGAAAGTTGAAGACCAAGGTGTACGTTATATTCGCGTCATGCCAGAAGTGACAGACAAAAGCTCCGCTATCGGCCGCTCTTGGAAAGAAACCTTCCAAGTTGAAACGCGTGAACAAGCTGAAGAAAAAATGCGCGACGCTGGTATGCGCTGGGAATGGCTCGAAGATGGTAATCTAAAAACAGAAACAGCAGTCTTGCAAGCAATCCGGTTTGATGAAGAAACAAATCAAAAGGTTTTTTTCAACTCAATTGTTGCCGTTTACACGGGCTGGGATGACGCTCGCAATGAAGGTAAAAAAGCTGTCTCTACTGCCAATGGCGACTTCATGGACGATGCGGTAATGAATAAACTCATTCAGAAAATGGACGAAAGCTGCGTAAACTTCGAGTGGAAAGCAGGTGACGTACTTTGGATTAATAATCATACGGTTCTTCACGCACGCCAACCATTCGAAGGTGAACGCCGTATTCTTGCTTCTATCTCTTTTAAATAAAGCTTCGAATACCAATTAAATATTTAGACATTAAAAAAGCCGATTGTGAGAAATCACTAATCGGCTTTTTCGGTTCTATAAAACCATCAAATAAATAGTTAGATCATTCAGCGTTAGATCATCATTCCATTTAAATAGAGCGTACATTTAATATAAAACCGATCATAATGAAGCTGAATTCATCAAATCTGAGAGATTGATTTAGCCGCCGTCAGTATTTCTTAAATCACTGACTTTTAGACCAGCTTCCGAAAGTTTTTTTCGTAGCTCAATCGCAATAGCGCGCTTTTTCTCTATGCCTTCAATAATGACGTCGAAAAACGCCAAAGCCATCTGCAACACTTCTTTTGGGTGCGTCCTAAGGTACGCGACCACACTTGAGCGTTGCGCTGGCTGTATTTCGTTCATAATACCTGCGAACCTTTTACTCACCAGTTCAAGAGGCTCAATTTTATCTTCGTAGCGCTTTTGCTCTGCGTGTTTACCCTTTATTGATCTGACGAGTATTTTTTTGGCGGCAAGATAATCACCTTCACGATCAATATCAGCGATCAATCTTTTCGCTGTGATGGTAGTCGATGGGAGAAGCGCTATCGTGTTAAGAAACATATCAATAACGCGTGTTGTATGCGTTATATCTGAGTGTGCTGTTTGTGTCATATTGGTGTTGTGGAGTTCCTTGAAAATTGGGTACTCAATCATTCTTGTTTGGAACTTAGAGTTTATACTATTGTTCACATTTACTGCCATAACATCTTCAGCAAACTATTAAAATCTGCACTCTTTAGACCCTTAATGTAATAAATAAGGTGCCCAGACCACTTTTTTGAAGAAGATTTCAGAAAATAGCGTCTATTAAAGCTAATACAGTCGGATAGGTACTACCGTGTGAAAAACAAATATATCATGGTGAGCTTGATACCTTACTGATTCCTATTTGTTACCCTCCCAAAAAACATTGAATGCTCAATGGGAAAGTGGCTAAGGAAGATGCGAATAAGTCCCGCGCATGAGATATTTTATTTTTAACCTTCCTTCGAGCCTCACCATGTCACATCAACTCACTTTTGCCGACAGCGAATTCAGCCAAGAACAAAGCAAAAGCACGCGATCCAGAGATGCACCAGACTCAAAAAGGTAAGTAATGGTTCTTCGGGCTAAAAGCCCACATCGGCGTTGATGCTAGAACAGGGCTAACGCACAGTCTAAGCACAACGGCGGCCAACATACACGACATCACAGAAACAGAACATCTGCTTCATGGTGAAGAACACTTTATATCTGCGGATTCAGGCTATCGAGGCGCACAAAAACGAGAAGAGCTCAAAAACTTCAAAGCGGATTGGTTGATTGCTGAGATGCCAAGTAAGATGCGTCTTCTTAAGAAACATCCAATAATAAACAAGCAACCTATCCGAACGGAATACATCAAAGCCAGTATCAGAGCAAAAGTAGAACACCCGTTTCGGATCATAAAGCGACAGTTTGGCTTTAGAAAAGTCATCTATCGTGGCTTGGCTAAAAATAACAACAAACTGGCGATGCTGTGTGCCTTAGCCAATGTGTTTAGAATTGACCAGATGATACGAACCGCAAGGGGTTAATCCGTTCAAAAAAACCTAAATAAGGCAGAATAAGTTTGTTTACGGGCTAAAAGTACTGAAATGGGTAATATTTTGCGATTTTTTAACCCGAGTTAGAAACACTGACTACTGTGCTACTTCTTAATCGCAGTTTCCCTAGAGAGGTATGATTAAGCAGCCAGTTTATCTTAGATGACTTTTTGACATCCAAAGTATGAAAATCTTTATTGAAATAAACAAAACGGGGATATTTCAATATAAAAATTAACATCTTAAGTATTAATATACAAAATTTGGTAAACCACAAAACTGACATGGGATGATAAATCACATCACGTAACTCATTATTATGCTCTATATCGACTTACCTATTCTTATACGCTTTTAAAACACTCTTAAAAGCAACCTAGGCTCTAATATTTTGTACTACTTTAAACTACTAAGAGTAAAGTCGAGAAATGTCGTGATATTGATCAAACAATTCTTCCTCACTATATTGTTTAGTAGAAGTTTTGTTTACCTTAGTGAGTTTTGTTTTTCGAGGAGCCACAAAATTCACTATCAGAAATCAATGCTTATTGATTATTATGTAGACCAAACCTAATATGGGGATATTTTTAAGATAAAACTAGATAGCTTCAAGTTATATTAGAACCTTAATCTATCTAAAGGACAAAGAGTTAAAAACAATTTTTACTTTAACTTAAACACTCAACAAATAATAATTATTACGACAGGAGAGTTTTATGCATTTCAAATTAAGCACTACGGTAAAAGAGTTTTTGAACACCCCATCACAGCATTTTATAAACGGTCAATCTCATCCTAGTATTGATGGAAAAAGAGGAATTGTAACAAACCCTGTGACGGGTGAAGCTATTACTGATATTGCATATGGTTCAAAGGTGGATGTAGATGCCGCAGCAAAAGCTGCATTTGATGCAACTAAAATATGGGGCAAAATGCCCCCAACTGAACGCTCTATTATTATGCACCGATTTGCTGATCTTCTTGAATCTGAAGCTCAAAATATTGCTGAGATAGAAGCACTAGATGTTGGTAAGCCATTAGAAAAGGTGGCTAAAGGCGACGTTCTTTTTGGTATTGAATGTGTGCGTTATTTTGCCGATTTAGCGTTAAACGCCGAATACGATACACAACTAACTATTCCTAATATGGACGCCCGGATTCATCGTTCAGCGTATGGAGTTTGTGGCTTTATTTTTCCGTGGAACTTCCCAATTCTTTTATTTATGTGGAATGTAATGCCTGCTATCGCAGCAGGAAATACAGCGGTAATTAAGCCTTCTGAAGTAACGCCCCTATCAAGCTTGTATGTTAGTCATTTAGCTAAAAAAGCCGGTATTCCAGATGGGGTTCTCAATATCGTAATTGGTGATGGCAAAAATGTGGGCAGTGAAATTGTTGAGCATCCATTGGTTCAGCGTATGTCTTTTACTGGTTCAACCCAAGTAGGAGTTATGGTTGCTGAGAAATGTGCAAGTCGCCCGATTCCTTGTAAGTCAGAGCTTGGTGGTAAAGGCGCGGCGATTGTATTTGAAGACTGTGATTTAGATAAAACAGTGTCAGGTTTGGTTGATGCCATTACTAAAAATACAGGGCAAACATGTTGTACAGCAACCCGTTGGTTTGTTCATGCCGATATCTATGATGCTTTTAAAGAAAAAGCTGTTTCTGTTTTAGAAAATATTAAAATTGGCTCAAGTTTCGATTTAGAAACTGACATGGGGCCACTGGTGAGTAAAATCCAAGAAGAGCGAATCTTGAGTTACTACAATAAAGGTGTGGCTGATGGCGCAAATCTTGTTTTTGCCGGTGGCAAAATAGAGTCTCCAGATTTGAAAGATGGCTACTTTGTGTCACCTTGCTTGATGGAAGGCGATACAGATAATGTCTGTTACCGCGAAGAAATCTTTGGCCCTACTGCTTATCTTGTTAAGTTCTCTGATGAAGACAAAGTGATCGAAGAAGTGAACAGTTTGCAATACGGATTAGCAAACAGCGTTTGGAGTGCAGATAACGAACGTTGTGATCGTGTAGCAGAGCAAATGGTTTCTGGTAATAGCTGGATCAATGCACATAACGTATTCGCTTACGGCCTACCTTACGCAGGCGTTAATCTAAGTGGTGTGGGCGGTGGTGTTAATAGCCCTGACACTTTTTATGATTACCTACGAGACCTAACAATTGCTAAGCCTCTAAATAGTTAGTTATTAAGAAAGCTAAAGCCGGAGAAACGGCTTTAGCTTAAAATAATTAGGTATCAAGTAAAAAACCTAGCAAAAACAATATGATCTAAATTTTCTATTGAAATCCATTGCTAGATCAAGAAGATGAAAGATTTTACTATTTAAAAAGATCCCAATCTTTATAAAACATAGAACCTTTTACATTAACTTAACAAAAAACATAAATTTAATTATGTACTGCCTATTTATATATGATACCTTTTTAATTATAGACCTTAGATCATTATCTAATATCTATAACTAAACTATATTTATTTTTATATTAAAAAATAAATAATATCCATTAAGAAGAAAAACACCCTACTCTCAATATTTTAAATATCGAGTCGGCAGGGAATAAAAGCCAATAACTATAAATATAATCGTTACCAAAACTAAAGGAAGGATATAAAAATGAACTTTATGAAATCAAAATTACCAACATTAGTTGGCTGTGCATTGGCCTGTACTGTTTCAATGACTGTAGCAGCGGAGCAATTCAAAATCGCCTTAGGTGGTAATGAAGGTAGTGGACAATATGCTTTATCTACTAAATTTGTAGAGGAGCTAGAAGCAAATACAAATGATACAGCGCGTTTATTTTTGAACAGTCAGCTAGGGTCTGAGCAAAATACAGTTAACGATGCTGCAATTGGAGTATTAGATTTTTCTGTTGTAGCTATCAATAACATCACACCATTTTCACCAAGTGTTGGTGTCTTGACTCTTCCATACATGATGCAGAGTCTGGATGATGCGATCAAAATAACGCAGGGACCTGAGGGTGAAAGGTTGGTGCAAAACACGATTCGTGACGCTGGTGTTCGTATCGTAGCTTGGGGATATTCTGGCTTCCGAGTTTTGAGTAACTCTAAACGACCTGTTAAAACACTTGCGGATTTGAAAGGACTTGTTATTCGAGTTCCTAAAAATGAAATCATGATTGATACGTATCGTTCATGGGGAATCAACCCTACACCGATGGCTTGGGCATCTTTGTTCACAGCGCTGCAGCAAAAAGTAGTTGATGGGCAAGACTTGGCTGTTATTGATATGAAATCATCAAAATTTGATGAAGTACAAAAATACTTATCTAATATCCATTACAACTTCTTACTTGAGCCGATGATCATGTCTGAGTCTGTGTTTCAAGAGCAGTCCCCAGCGGTTCAAAAAGCGATTCTAGAAGCGGGTAAAGTAGCGACTCAATACAGTGCTAAGTTTCTTGTTCAAGAAGAGGCTAAAGCGAAAGCTGAGCTAATTAGGCGTGGTATGGAGTGGGATGACGTTGATGAGACTGATTGGATCAAAAATGCTACCACTAAAGTATGGCCTAAATACTACGACAGTGTAGGCGGTAAAGATAAAATTAATACTGTATTGCGTTCTTTAAACAGAGCTGAAGTTAACTAGTAGTTTTAAAATTTTGAATAATTTTATATCCCGCTGTTAACTCAGCGGGGTTTTCTTTTTTAATTTTCAGTTTTTTAATAACTGCTTTATTAAATGGAGGTCGTGATATGGGTAATAAGATTCTGCATTTTCTTAATGATATCGAAGGCTACATCTGCCGGACATTATTAGCGCTGTTCGTTACACTGCTTTTTGCGCAAATCATTTCTCGTGAAATTTTCGGACATTCGATCGCTTGGACGGAAGAGCTTTCTGTCTATATGTTTGTATGGTTTGTTTACTTTGGCGCTTGTTACTCTGCTAGGTTGGCAGCACATAACCGAGTTACGTTTCAATATAAATTAATGCCTTCTTGGCTCCCACCGATACTTGAGTTTATAACAGATCTTATTTGGGTCGCGTTTAACTTTTATATGGTTTACATGTCATACAATTTTGTATTTTATAAAATGAATTTATTTTGGAAATCTCAGACGTTAGGGATTCCAATGAAATATATTTATCTAATTCTACCGATTGCTTTTACATTAATGAGCTTGCGTATCATTCAAGTTAACTACTTAAAATTTGTGAAGGGTGAAAGTGTTATTGACCCTGACTCACAAGAATTGGACAAATTAAAGAGTAGTGAGATGGAAGGAATTAACGAAACCGCAAAGGCTGAGGGTAAATCATGACAGAAACATCCATTGTATTAGTTCTCTTCGGATCCTTTTTTGTACTTTTGTTAATGGGCGCTCCGATCAGTATCTCGTTAGGTGTAGCGGCGTTAGCGTCCTATTTCTATCTGGGTGAGAACCCAATTACTTTTGTACAAATTGCTTTTACCTCAGTTGGTTCTTTTCCGTTGATGGCGCTTCCTGCTTTTATTTTGGCGGGTGCTCTTATGGAGGCGAGTGGTATATCCAAGCGGCTTGTAAACTTAGCGGAAAGTTTTGCCGGCCCAGTAACAGGTGGTATATCGGCAGCAGCAGTACTGGCTTGTATGTTTTTTGGTGCTATCTCTGGTTCGGGTCCAGCGACAACGGCAGCAGTAGGGATGTTAATGATTCCTGCTATGGCTAACCGAGGTTATGATAAAGGGTACGCATCTGCGGTTGTGGCCTCTGCAGGTGGATTAGGTATTATCATTCCACCATCGATTCCTATGGTTATCTTTGGTATCTCAGCAATGGGACTGGCTGTACCTCCTGAAGCAATTGAAAAATTTGGTACCTTCCAAAGTATCTCGATTTCTAAAATGTTTATTGCCGGTGTCATCCCAGGTTTGGTTATCTCTATGAGCTTGATCATAGTGAACTATTTCCGCTGTAAGCGTCTTGGTTACAAAGGAACCGAAGGTGGTTGGGATTTCAAACACATTGCACGAACTATGCGTTCTGGTTT